>JANJTG010000258.1 GCA_024711265.1 Bdellovibrio sp.
CTCCAGTGTTGGGCAACGAAAACGCGATGTCTTTCGTGCGTGGCATGGGTAAGGTCGACAATAAGGTTGTCATCCTTGTCGATATCGTATCAGCTTTCTCTGCAGATCAGATGGGTCAAATGGCTCACTTCTCTCATCACGAAGAAGCGAAAGCGGCTTAATTCACCAGCTAAAAAAATCAAAAAGCTCATGGTTTTTAACCATGGGTTTTTTTTTATTCGTATCTTAAAGCTTCAATCGGATGCAGCTTTGAGGCTTTTTGCGCGGGATAACTTCCAAAAATGATCCCCACCAAAGCCGAAAAACCAAACGAGATCAGTACTGAACTTGTCGAAATCACGGTCGTCCAACCAAGAAGTTTGGACATGATCACCGAGAATCCAACCCCACAAAGAAGTCAAACCAGGCCACCACAGACCCTGACCACACTCGACTCTGCCAGGAACTGCATCAGAATGTCCCGACGGCGGGCGCCGATGGCTTTACGTAAGCCGATTTCCTTGGTTCGCTCGGTCACTGAAACCAGCATGATGTTCATAATCCCAATGCCTCCGACCACCAAAGAGATCGCCGCAATGGAAGAAAGCAGAATCGCCATCGTTTTACTGCTGGCATCGACCGCCTTCTGAATATCGGCCATATTGAAGATCTGAAATGCGTCCCCTTGGGCTGATAGTGGCACTCGATAGCGTCCATTCATCACTTCCAGAATGGAATCCTGCACAGCGGGAATGTCTTCAGCCTGACGAACCTCAATATCTACGGAATCCACATAATTTCTGCCGAACAAACGGTACATCGCCGTTGCCACGGGAACAATCACGCGATCGTCTTGATCCTGAGGACCCGCAGCACCTTTTTCAGGCAGAACTCCGATGACTCGGAAACTCACCTTGTTGATCTTGATCATCTCCCCTAAAGGGGATTTATCGCCAAAAAGCTCGCGCACGACGGTCACTCCCACGACCGCCACCAGGCTTCTGCGACGATTCTCGTCTTCAGAGAAAAAACGCCCGTGGATGGGCTCACTGGAACGAATTTTTGCGTAAGAAGGAGCCACTCCCATGATGGAGGTATTCCAGTTCTTATTCAGATAGGTGACCTGCCCCCGTCCCGTCGAAGAGGGGGACACATCGCGAATCCCCACTACTTGATTTTTAATAGTCATCACGTCATCCATGGATAAACGGATGCGGGTTCCTTCTTGAGCCACTCCCCCTACACGGATGTTTCCAGATCTTAGAACCAGAAGATTTGAACCCAATGAAGACAACTGCTTTTCAATCGACTTCTGTGCGCCGGTCCCAAGGGCCAACATTCCTACCACGGCCGCCACCCCGATCAGAATCCCCAACATTGAAAGACCCGAGCGGACTTTGTTGGCAGCCAAAGTTTGAAAACCCTGATGAAGATGTTCGAGCCCCTCTTTCCAAGGAAGCTTTCTGGGCCGTCGGGGTTTGAGTGGCGCCTCTTGCAAAGCCACTTCTTTTCCCATTGGGGTTTGTCGCTCGTCCGATTGAATCACTCCGTCTCTCAAGCGAATCAGTCGTTTTGCCTGTTGAGCAATAGAATCCTCGTGCGTCACAATAATCACGGTGATTCCCTGGTCATTCAATCGGTGTAGAATCTCTATGATTTCTTTTTCACTTTTTGAATCCAGATTTCCAGTCGGCTCATCTGCAAAAATAATGGCCGGACTATTGACCAAAGATCGTGCGATCGCCACGCGCTGCTGCTGTCCACCAGAAAGTTCGTTCGACTTATGATCAATGCGATCCGCAAGCCCCACTTGAGTCAAAAACTCTTTGCCTTTTTCTAGATTGAAACCATCCCCACTATATAGAAGCGGCAAAGAAACATTCTTCCAGGCTTCGATACGGGGAAGTAAGTTAAATTGTTGAAAGATAAAACCGATTTCTTCTCGACGAATCACCGCCAGCTCATCTTCACTCAGCGTCGAGACTTCTTTCCCATTCAAAAGATAGGAACCTTCGGTCGGAATATCCAAAAGCCCCAGAATGTGCATCAACGTCGACTTCCCAGAACCCGACGGCCCCATAATGGCTACGAAATCCCCGCGTTCAATCTTCAAACTGATTCCATTGAGAACATGAACCGTGGTCTCTCCCATTTGATAAGATTTTCGGATGTTCTTAATTTCAATCATCGATTGGGGCCTCTGCGAGACGGCATTGTTGGAGCAAAGGGGTTCTTACTTTGGGTAGCCTTTTCCAACCCCTTAAATTCCGTCACTAAGACCACGTCCCCTGCGCTGAGCCCCTCTAGAACTTCCGTTCTGCGACCGTCCGTCAACCCTGCGCGAATTTCACGCAGTCCGCCTTTTTGATTTTCAGCGCTTTTAACAAGCACCATAGTTTTTCCATCGCTGACCTTGAGCGCCTCACTAGGAACCAACAAAATCTGCTTTTTGGAAGTAACATAGAAAGTAACATTCGCAGTCATTCCACTTCGAAAGAAATCAGGAGTCTGCTTCGGAATCACATCCACGATATAGGTGGTGACACTGCTGACCGTCGTTGCATCAAAGGCGATCTGGTCCACAATCGCAGGAATCATTTTATCAGGATAGGCATCCAGAACAATTTGAGCTCGTTCATTGAGTTTAATCTGCGCAATGTCCGTCTCATCAACCTGAGCTTTTACCGTCAAACGATCGGAAATCACAAAAATCGCATCTGTCGTAGTAAAAGTCTGTCCAGGCTCCACATTCCTCAAAATCAGCGTTCCGGAAATCGGGGCCATTACGGGTGTTGCCAGGTACAGCTCTGACCATTTTTTATATTCTTCGGATCCTTGAGCGCGAGCCGCATCCAGCATGGCGGCTCTTTCTGTGGAACTCATCCAGGCAAGGATTTGTCCTTTCTTTATGGACTGCCCTTCTGCCACCAAGATCTGCTCAATACGACCTGCCACGGGGGCTTTAATTTCCAATCTATTCTTTGGCTGCACAGTTCCGGTCGCCAGGATGCTGACTTCCAGATCACCCACTTCGACCAGCAACTCACGATAAGTGGTTGTCTTGGAATTCTGCTCTTTCCACCACCAATAAGCTCCACCCAATACAATCAAAAGTCCCAGCACGACAAGGAATGAAGGTTTCTTCAAAAAATTGATTTTCATTGCAACACCCCTGTCCCTTGAGTCTTCTCCCAGGTCGCCTCGGCAAGCACTCGATCCTTGCGTTTTAAAATCTGGTTCTTCTGATAGGTGATAAGATCATTTTCAATACGATCCCAGTCATCAAAAGAGGCCAACCCGTTATTATATTTACTGCGCCCAATCTCGGCCCGCACGGTACCAGCTTCGACAAATGCCTCACTGACCTTCAATTCTTCAACCGCTTCGACAAAACTCAGATAGCTTTGTCGCAATTGAGAGATCATATTGAGTCGAAGATTACGCCAGTTATTTTCAGCGACTAATTTCTGTGAAAAAGCACTTTTACGAGAAAAATAATCTTTACCACCCGAAAAAAGAGACCAACTTAAACTCGCTCCCACATTCCAATTTTCCTCCTCCGGAAAAAAGCTATCACCCCTTTTTCCAACGGAGCCCGAAAGATTCAAAGTGGGTAAAAAACCCGACGTGGCCCCTTGAAGGGAAGCCTGGGCACTTTGAATTTGCCCTTGGGACTGTATTTTTTCGGGAGTCAATTCGACCAAATCCGTAAAAAGAGGCATGGTTTTGGAGGGAAGTGTTTCTGGAACACCTCCCGTCACTTCAATTTTTTCTTCAGGGGATAAACCTAAAACCCGAATGAGATCACTGCGGGAGTTTTCGAGAAAATTTGCAGCCTTCAGCGAGTCTAACTGAGCTTGTCTTAAATTAGCTCGGGATAATAACAACGAACCTTTGTTCTCTCGGCCGCTTTGAAAACGCAACTCAACCATGTTGAGATTCTCGGTTCGTCGTTTCAAGATATTATTGGAAAGCCGAATAGAGTCTTGGGCGTAAAGCATCCCCACAAAGGCGACCTTAAGATCATAACTCAATTTCGCTTTGACACTTTGAAGATTGGCTTCGGCAACTTTGAGTTTACCTTCGGCTTCAGAAATCTTCGCACTGTCGGCAAAGCCATTAAAAACATTCTGACTTGCGTTCAACGAGGCGGTGTAACCCTCGCTGCCCACAGCAAGACTTTCCCCTTTTTGATATCCCAAATTGGCTGATATCTGCGGAAGATAGGCCCCGTAATAACCGCGCACCTGACTTTGCAATGATTTAAGATTTTCTTCGGCAGAAAGCAATTCCGCATTGTTCTGGCGCAAGCGCTTGACACACTCTTGGAAAGAAAGAGTTTCTTCCGCCCAAGAGGACTTTCCCAGAACCGTCAGTACAACCATAAGAAAAATCTTAATCGCTTGTCGGTGTCCCAGTGTGATCCTCCCTTTAGAAAAACTCCCTCTTCTTTAAATTTACTCCTCAACTATTTACTAATTGTGGAAAAACAAGGTCGCATTTTTAACAATCGCCAAGGCATCGATCTCATGTTTTCGATAAAGATCCTGAGCTGTGTAGGCACTCTGGCCGAATTCACCATGAACCCCTAGACTTTTGACTCTGAAAGAGACATTTGCCTGAAGAAGAGCGTGGGTCAACATCTGGCCAAAACCGCCGATCATCTGATGATCTTCGACAGTAACAAGGTGTCCGTGAGTTTTCCCAAGGGCCTCTTTAAGAGTTGTCACGTCGATGTGATTGACACAAGCGCAATTCACCACCACCGTGCCGACCCCCTGAGCTTCCAAATCTTTAGCCGCCTGCAAAGCTTGAGGCACCAAAGATCCCGTCGTTGCCACCGTCACGGCTTTTGCTTTTCCGGCTGTGGTATCAACCAGAATTTGGGCTTTCTTCAAATCATAAGAGGCCCCATTGACGTACGTCTTCGGAAAGTTTTCACGTCCAAGGAAGAACACGGAAGAGTTCGGCGTTTTTCCAGCTTTACGAGCCTTCGCAAAATTCTCAATCACCGCAAAGACCAAGGCCTCCGCCTCTTCACTGCAAGACAGCGAATAAACATCCACATGAGGAATAGAGGACACCATGGCCATGTAACTCAAGGCCTGGTGAGAAGCACCATCTGCGGCATCTTGAAAACCCGTGTGTGAAAACACCGCAATGACCGGAGCCTCTGACAATGCTCCCATCGTGAGAGGCAAAGCCCCTTTGGTCACACCAAACTGAGCAAAAGTATCCACAACCGGGATGTACCCCAATTTAGAAAGACCCGCCGCTGTTGAAACCATGTTACTTTCGGCAATCCCCACATCAAAAGAGTCTTGAGGAAACTCTTTGCGGAATCCCGCAACTCCTGTTGAACCCGGAAGGTCAGAGGTAATACTCAATACTGGAAGTCCGGCTTTACGCGCACGAATCATCGCGGCAGAAACGCCTGTTTGAATCTTCTCGCCCGTGTCTTTCGCAGCTTTGGCTTTGATATCGGCTTCCCATTTATTGAGTTCTTCAATCCACGTGTTATACAAAGCAGGAAGAGTCTCCCCACCATAAATCTCGCTCAAAAAAGCCGGCAATTCCGAAGGACTTTTCAGAGGGAAACCATGTCCTCCCGACGCCGACTCAGCCGTTTTCTTGGTGCCAATTCCTTTGATTGTTTTTGCATGAATCACCACCGGCACTTTCGGGTTGGCTTTGGCTTGCTCAATGGCAGTGACTATCGCGTCGTAACATTTTTGCAAATTGTTTCCTTCGGGCAATGAGATCACGTTCCAACCCAACTCTTTTAACGAGTTGAACGTCGGAGCCATTGAAAAAGACTCTACATCAATACGGCCCGAAAGTTTCGTGTTGTTATCGCTGATCAACAAAACGTAAGGACCCATTTTGCCCGTTTGCGCAAGACCTGGAATCGCGGCAAAAGCTTCTTTGGCCTCGCCTTCCATACAAGCCCCATCCGAGATCGTCGTGATTGTCACGCGCTGACGACCTGAAAGAGCTTCTCCCATCGCCACACCTTGAGTTTGCGGGAACGCGGACCCCAAAGGACCATTAGAAATAAAAACACCTTCTGGGAAGCAGTGAACCTCACCATGTCCTGTCAGACCGGATTCAATCGAGCGGAATTTTTTAAGACTTTCGATCGTCAGACCTGCCATCTGATAGTTGGCTTTCAGTGCATACAAACCATTTTCACAGTGACCCGCATCGTTGATGAGATGGAACAAATCATACCACTGTTTCTTTTCTTGAGCGGCCACATCAAAAACATAACCATGAAGAGCTGACATCAATTCAGCTAAAGCCGCAGGTCCACCGTAGTGAGACGCAGCTCCTCCAAGAACGGCGTTCATATCCATCAAAGAAACTAAAGCACGAGTGGCTTTAGGATCTGCGACGGGAATCTGTCGACCCTCTTTACTTTTGACGAAGGTTTTAAATTGAGGCTCCTGTGAAGGATTGCCAGCGAGTTTTGTTGTGATTTGGATGGGTTCTGTCATAGGATAAGTTTTACTCTGGAAGAGCAAAGGGGTAAAGCGAACTGGACAGCTTGCCGGGAGCGTTAAATGGAAAATCTCTATTCACATAACATTCGTGACATTTTGAAGGTCGAACTGCATCGCCACCTGGACTGCTCGGTGCGTTGGAGCACCCTCACTGAACTGGCTCCTCAGGTGGGAATTCCTCTAGCAGCCACGTCGGATGAACGCAAACACCAGTTCCTGATTACAGAACCCATGAATGACCTGGGTTCTGTTTTAAATAAGTTCTTAAATGCTCAAAAAGTTTTGGCCAGCGAAGAAATCTTAACCCGCATTGCCTTTGAAGCCTGTGAAGATGCGTACAATGATGGCATCCGTCTTTTGGAGCTTCGTTATGCCCCCACCTTTATTTCAGAAGGCCACCCGAACCTTACCTTCGAAAAAATTCACAGCTCCCTTCATAAGGGGGTCGAGATGGCCAAAAAAAGATATCCCTTGGCCGTCGGACTTATTTGCATTGTGCAAAGAACAAAGTCTTATGCCATTGCCGAACACGTGGTTGATTTTGCCATTGACCACAGAGGCAGCTTCATCGCCTTGGATCTTGCCGACAATGAAGTTGGTTTTGACCCCAAGGTGTTCGCACCTCTTTTCCAAAAAGCGAAAAAGGCGGGACTTCATATCACGGTGCACTCTGGAGAGATTCCACAACCTGAGTCGGCTCAATGGGTGAAAGACAGCATTGAGATTTTGGGTGCTGAACGCATCGGCCACGGAATTCAAATCGTTCGCAATACTCAAATCCTCAACTTCGTGCGCGATCACAAAGTCCCGCTTGAGGTCTGTCCCATCAGCAATTACCTGACGCAAAGTTTTAAAACTTACGAAGAGCATCCCATTCGACAACTCCTCAATGCTGGCGTCTTAGTCACGATCAACTCTGATGATCCTGGCATCTTTGCCACGACACTGAGCGATGACTACGAAGTTCTTCATCGCGTCCATGGATTTGGTCTTGCCGACTTCCAGCGCTGTAATCAAGTGGCCTTTGAAAACAGCTTTCTTCCTGACGCAGATAAGAACCGCTTCAGAGGGGACTTTTACACTTCGAGTTGACTTTCAAAGGCTCTAGCTGATTAGCTGGAGAACATGAAAACACAATATTTATCAGGCTTAGGAAATCATTTTTCGTCTGAAGCTCGCCCCGGCGCGCTTCCCTTAGATCAAAACTCCCCCCAGGTTGCACCTCTGGGACTTTATGCGGAACAACTGAGTGGCACGGCTTTCACAGCTCCTCGTCACACCAACCTTTTCACCTGGCTGTATCGCATTCGTCCTTCTGTTGTGCATAAGGCCTTTAAACCCCTGAAAGAACTGACCCAAAAAACTTTCTTTAAACCCCAACACTTTAATCCCAATCAAATGCGTTGGAATTCCCTCCCTGATTTGAGTGGCAATTTCATCGAAGGTCTTCGCACCGTCTGCGGCACCGGCCCCAGCCAAGAACAACGCGGACTGCACGTTCACCTTTACTCTTTCAATCAAGGAATGAATAACACGTTCCTGATGAATGCTGATGGCGATTTCCTGATGATCCCGCAAAAAGGATCTTTGCAAATTAAAACAGAACTGGGAATTCTTGAAGCTGAACCCGGCGAAATCGTCGTCGTTCCGCGCGGAATGAAATTCCAAGTCAATCCTCTGACGTCAGGTCCTTGCGCGGGTTATGTCGGAGAAAACTTCGGTAGCCCCTTCCGCTTGCCAGAACTCGGCCCGATCGGAGCCAACGGCCTTGCTCACCGTCGTCACTTCTTGTCTCCCGTTGCCGCTTTCGAAGACAAAGAAGGTTCTTATGAATTGATCGGAAAATTCAACGGCGAACTCTGGAGCGCCGAAATGGCGAACTCTCCGATGGATGTCGTAGCTTGGCATGGAACTTATGTTCCTTTCAAATACGACCTTCGTAAGTTCAATACGATCAACACTGTCAGCTATGACCATCCGGATCCGTCAATCTTCACGGTTCTTACTTCAGGCAGTGACACTCCGGGTATTGCGAATGTCGACTTCGCCATCTTCCCACCTCGCTGGATGGTGGCTGAAAACACGTTCCGTCCTCCCTATTTCCATCGCAACTTC
>JANJTG010000499.1 GCA_024711265.1 Bdellovibrio sp.
CGCCGCCTTCCGCGCGCTGCTGGTGGCCCGCTGGCTCGGCGTGGTCGAGCTCAAGCCCGGCGTGCGCAAGCTCGAGCCCAGCCCCGGGCAGCTCGACGAGCGCCGCCTCGAGGCCAAGTACGACGAGGTGCAGGACGCCGACTACTTCACCATCCTCGGGCTGCCGCGCTCCGCCGGCGCCGACGAGGTGCGCCGGGCCTTCGAGCGCCTGAGCCAGGAGTTCGACCCCTTGCGCTTCTCCGGCCACCCGGACCCCGGCGTGCAGCAGCGCGCCCAGGTGGTGGCCGACCTCCTCGAGGAGGCCGCCCGCGCCCTCGAAGACGACCGCCGCCGCGTCGAGTACGCCCGGCACCTGCTCGACTGAGGAGCGATAACCCCCTGCAATCAGGCTGATGGCGCGGGCCGGCCTCTTGGCAGGGCGCGGCGCGTCGCATTACAAGTGCTCGCATGGTTCATGAAATTCTCGTGTGGCCCCACCCCGTGCTGAAGCAGAAGGCGCAGCCGGTGGCGGTGGTCGATGACTCCATTCGCACCCTCATCAAGGACATGTTCGAGTCGATGTACGCGGCCGACGGCGTGGGCCTCGCGGCGCCGCAGATCGGCGTGCTCAAGAACGTCATCGTGCTCGACACCACCCCGCGGCAGCCGGAGTCGAAGCCCCTGGCGATGGTGAACCCGGAGATCCTCAGCCTCGAGGGCAAGTGCAGCTACAAGGAAGGCTGCCTCTCGGTGCCCGGCGAGGCGGAGGACGTGGAGCGCGCCGCCGTGGTGACCGCCCGCTACCTCGACGAGGAGGGCGTGGAGCGCACCATCACCGCCGACGGGCTGTTGGCCATCGCCATCCAGCACGAGACGGACCACCTGAAGGGCGTGATGTTCGTCGACCACATCTCCAGCATGAAGCGCGAGCTCATCCGCAAGCGCATGAAGAAGATCCAGTCGTCGATGGCCGAAGAGGTGCCGGAGAAGCCCGAGAAGAAGAAGGGCGCCGCCCGCTCCGAGGCGCGCTGACGGGAGCCCTCACCGCTTCGTCGGCTTCGGCGGCTTCACGCCCTTCTTCGGGCAGAGCTCCGCGGCCACGCAGCGGTGACACTCGGGCTTGAGCGCGTCGCAGCAGCGGCGCCCGTGCCAGATGAGCAGCTGGTGGCCCTTGAACCACAGCTCCCGCGGCACCAGCTTTTGCAGGTCCGCCTCCACCTCGTCGGGCGTCTCGCGCGCGGAGAAGCCCAGGCGCTTGCTCAACCTCAAGATGTGCGTGTCGACGGGGAACGCGGCGTCGGCGCCGAGGTGAATCGTCACCACGCCGGCGGTCTTGTTGCCCACGCCCGGCAGCTCGGCGAGCGCGGCGCGGGCCGTGGGCACCTGGCCGCCGTGCCGCTCCACCAGCGCCTGGCCCAGCTTGAC
>JANJTG010000501.1 GCA_024711265.1 Bdellovibrio sp.
CGACGTCGATGCGGGCGACGTCGATGCGGGCGACGTCGATGCGGGCGGCGTCGATGCGGGCGACGTCGATGCGGGCGACGTCGATGCAGGCGCGCCGCTCCAGCGGGCGACCTTCACGGCCTCCGACGCCGGCGCACCGGACCCCGAGCGCGGCTTCTTCCGCTTCACCAGCGAGCTCACGCAGGTCACCGCCTCGGAGCTCAACGGCGTCGCCAGCCAGGGCTACCGCCTCGTCTACTCGCCCTTGCGCCTCGACGACGTGCGCACCACGGCCATCGGCGCCACGCGGCTCGCCGCCATCGACACGGGCCTCGGGCGCATCCGCGCCGCGGGGCTCAAGGTCATCTTGCGCGCCGTCTACAACTACCCGGCAACCGAGACCGAGTACCAGAACGCCCAGGACGCCACGCTGGCCCAGGTGCAGGCCCACCTCCAGGAGCTCGAGCCGGTCTTCGCGTCGAACGCCGACGTCATCGCCTTCTTCCAGGCAGGCTTCATCGGCGCGTGGGGTGAGTGGCACACCTCGTCGAACAACCTCACCAGCACGGCGAACCGGCTCCTCGTGCGCGACGCGCTGCTCCAGCGGCTGCCGGCCTCGCGCACCATCAGCTTCCGCTACCCGCCGGACCTGCGGAACTGGTACCCGACGGTGCCCACCCTCGACGAGCGGCTCTCGGGCCAGGCGCCGCGCGTGGGCTTCCACAACGACTGCTTCATGGCGTCGCCGACCGACGTGGGCACGTACCCCACGGGCAGCACGGGTACGACTCTGCGCCAGCACATGCAGGCCTTCGGGCAGGTAGCGCCCTTCGGCGGCGAGACGTGCAACCCGGCCGACGACCCGAACCCGGCGCCTCGGCTGGGCTGCGCGGACATCCTCGCCGAGGGGCCCGCGTACGGCCTCACCTACCTGAACCGCGATTACTGGACGGGCTTCCACGACTCGTGGGTGAGCGGCGGGTGCTTCGAGCAGGTGCAGCGCTCCCTCGGGCATCGCCTGCGGCTCGTCGAGCTCGAGGCGCCCACCCGCGCGTCTGCGAGCGCGACGCTCCCGGTGCACCTCACCTTCGCCAACGACGGCTGGGCGCGCCTGCACAACGCGCGGCCAGTGGCGGTGTGGCTGCGGCAGGGCGCCCTTGCCGAGCGGCTCGACGTCACGGGGGTCGACGTTCGCCGCGTCGGCGCCGGGCAGACGTTGCGCCTGAGCGGCTCCATCACGCTGCCGGCCTCGCTCCCGGCCGGCGCCTGGAGCGTCGACGTCGCGCTGCCCGATGCGGCCGCCTCCCTCGCCAGCGACGTGCGCTACGCGACCCGGCTCTTCAACGCCGACGCGCTGTCGCAGGGGCAGCGCTGGAACGGGACGACGGGCCGCTTCGAGACGGGGC
>JANJTG010000270.1 GCA_024711265.1 Bdellovibrio sp.
AGCGAACTCATGTGGCCACCCTCAAGAAGGTTCCCAAGCAAGATTCCACCAAAACCCACAAGAAGGCCTAACAATGTTGCTTTATCCATAGGAAAAATGATGCCACAGGGGATCACGTCTGACACTTGGACCCCTCGAAGACCTAGACTTTCTGCGAGCGAAAAACTAGGGTAGAGTCGTCATGATGCTCGACTTTATCTTAGACCTCGATAAGAGCCTTTTCATAATGGTGAACTCCCAGTGGACTGCAGGGTGGGCGGATGCTTTTTTTCCATTCATCACGGATCTTCACAAAACGTCTTTCTTTAAGCTTGTCTTAGTTCCTCTTATTCTTGGACTTTTTATTTGGCGACGAGGACTCAAAAAGGGGCTCGTCATCTTTTTCTTCTGTATTCTTGCGGTGTCTGCTTCTGATGGATTTGGAAACTGGGCTCTCAAAAAGACCGTTCAGCGACCCCGCCCCGCAGAGACCACAGGTCTTCAAGTTCAAGTCCGAGCCCCCTTTGGCGGCTACAGTTTTGTTTCGAATCACGCCACGAATATGTTTAGCTTTGCAAGCTTCACCAGCGTGATTTTCCCGCCAGCCGCAGTGCCGGTGTACACCTTGGCACCTATTGTGGCCTACAGCCGAGTCTATAATGGCGTTCACTTCCCGACGGATGTTCTTGGGGGGGCTCTTTTGGGGTGTCTCTTCGGAATTCTTTTTGCCAAACTTTGCCAACGACTTCTTGCTAAAATAGATTCGGAAAGGGCTACGACATCATGAAAGTTCTAGTGACAGGCGCCAACGGCTTTTTAGGAAGTTGGGTTACAAAAGCGCTCGTGAAAGAAGGTCACGAGGTTTATGCCTTGGTTCGCCCCAAAAGTGATATTTCCGAACTGGACGGGGTCCACTGCAAATACGTTCATGGTGATGTCACAGACGTTACATCTCTTCTTGAAGCTTTTAAGGGAATGGATTCTATTTTTCATTTGGCAGGTGTGATTGCTTATAAGAAATCACAACGAAGTCTGATGAACAAAGTCAATGTCCAAGGTACCGCCAATGTCGTATCGGTCTGTCGCGAACACAAAATTCGTCGTTTAGTCTATTTATCATCCGTGGTCGCCATTGGGGCTGGCTACACAACTCAAGAGATTCTTAACGAGGAATCTTCCTACAATATTGCCGATTTAAATTTAGGCTATTTTGAAACAAAACACCAAGCAGAAGAGATTGTGAAGGCCGCCTGCAACAAAGGCGAGATCAACGCGGTGATCTTAAATCCCTCTACGATTTACGGAGCTGGCGACGCCAAAAAAGGCAGTCGTAAAATGCAACTCAAAGTGGCTCAAGGAAAACTGAAATTCTACACTTCAGGCGGCGTCAATGTCGTCGCCGTCGAAGATGTGGTTGCGGGAATTCTTAGTGCCTGGAAAAAAGGGCGTAATGGGGAAAGATATATTCTGGCTGGCGAAAATATTCTTATCAAAGATCTTTTTTCTTTGATCGCGGCGGAAGCCGGAGTCAAGCCGCCGCCTTATCAACTGCCTGATGCTCTTCTCCACATCGTGGGTGCCTTCGGGGACTTCCTAGAAAGCCTGGGTCTCAAAGGGCCCCTGAGTCGTGAAAATGCCTATACAGCCACCATGTATCACTGGTTTGATTCCAAAAAAGCTCAAGCGGAATTAGAATTTAAACCTCGTCCAGCCAAGGAGGCTATTCACAATAGCGTTCAATGGATGAAGGATCAGGGTTTACTTTCATAGGGTCTCAATGAAAAAAGCGATTTTTTTCTTTTTAGGAGCGTTCACAGTCATGGCCAGCGCCCTAGCCATTTTGTGGTTTTGGCTACCCTCCGAAAATGAGATCAAAGGATGTCTGACGACGAAAATGTATCAAGTCGAGCTTTGTCCCGGCTCCAAGAACTATGTTCCCCTCAAGCAGATTTCCCCCCTTCTTCAAAAAACGATCATTCTTACCGAGGACTCTAACTTCTGGAATCACAGTGGTTTTGATTGGGTGGCTATTGAGAAAAATGCCCGCGAAGGCTGGGAAACCGGCGTCTTTAAGCGCGGCGGTTCCACGATCACACAGCAATTAGCAAAAAATATGTTTTTGACGAAGGATCGAACCTTTATTCGCAAAGGGCTTGAAGCTCTTATCACTGATCGAATTGAAAAAACCCTAACAAAGAAGGAAATTCTCGAGCGCTATCTCAATGTTGTCGAGTTCGGGAAAAACATTTACGGCGTAAAAGCAGCTGCCCAATACTATTTCAAAAAGACACCCGCAGAACTGAACATGGTCGAAAGTGCTTTCTTGGCCATGGTCCTCCCTAATCCGATCAAGTATTCTCAGTCCTACTATCGAAAAGAGCTGACCTCTTTTGCCAAGAACCGCCTCCGTCGCATTATTGAAGATATGTACCGCTATCATCGCATCTCTGAGGACGAGTACAATATAGCCATCAATCAGGTGCCATACTTCTTCCAACCCCAACCTCCGCCAGAAGAACTTAACATTCCTGCTGAGGACATTCCCACGCTCCAAGATCTTGAAAATGCGGAGCAAACAGAAGATGAGGATTTATGAAAATTGTCTCTGCCTGTCTTTCAGGTTCACATTGCCGCTTTGACTGTCAGGCTAAAACTCGAACAGAGATCCAAGAAATGGTACGACGAGGAGAAGCTTTGCCTGTCTGCCCAGAGCAACTCGGAGGCCTTTCCACACCACGACCTCCGGCGGAGCGCGTGGGCGAACAGGTTCTGACAAACCAAGGCAAAGACGTCACTCGTGAATTTTTGCGCGGGGCTGAAGAGGCTCTGCAAATTGCAAAACTCTGTGGAGCGACGGAAGCCTTTCTAAAATCAAAATCTCCGATGTGTGGAAGCAACAGGATTTACGACGGCTCTTTTTCGGGAAAAGTCATCGCAGGCGACGGTGTCTTCGCGGCCTTACTAAGAAAGAACGGCATTAAGGTCACAGAAGTCGACTGAGTGTCTCGTCTTAAGACCAAGGTCTAACTGGAGCGGGTTGTTTCTTCCAACCTTATTACATAATTCACGAACTTCTTTATCTTCATTCTGAAATTGCCGATAGTAGTTCTATGGAAAGTTTTGTTTACCGTCTTAAGATCAGTGTGATTTTTATGGTGCTCGGCTTGACTTCGCCTCTATGCAAAGCCGAAACATGCGTGACCACAGCCTCCGAATTCGAGCAAAAGAAGGACCAACTTCCCAAGATTTTTCAAAATCTTCCCGTCATGCTGACGACGGATTCCTGGCTTCTAACTGCTGGCCTTGAGATTCGCACCGTGGGCTCTAAAATCAAACTTGAAGGACATGTTTGGAAACCTTCAGAGATCTATAGTGATGATTCCTACGTCAAAAAAATCTGCTACGACGGCACCAACTTCAACGTTACACTAGAAAATGGAAAATCTTATGACGTGAAAATCAAGAGCGAGGGCGTCTCCATTTCAGGGTTCTCCTTTGAAAAAAGTTCCGCCTCCGTTTTTGCCGGCATCGTAGAAAAAGTTAAGAAAGCCCAAAGTCGTTCGAACACCACAGTCGACAACTCAGCAAATGGTGCTCGCTAACAATCACGGAAAGTTGCCTATGAAAAAACTGATACACCCTTTCTTTTTTTGTGTTTTGGGACTTATCCTTATTTCCTCACCTTGTTTTGCAAAGAAGTCACCTTTTGCTGCCCATGAGGACATTGAATTCTTAGGTAAAGAAGATAAGGCTCTTTTGGATATTAATAAGAATTCAATGTTTTCAGGCGTGCTAACTCGCAAGGATGTCAAAGAGCCCGATCAACGAATGTTAGACGTTTATGAGTTCTCTGCGGTCTCTGCCAATAAAATGGATAAAGATCTTTGTCAAAAGCTCGCTGATCAAACCTTTGGTCCTCGCTCTGAAATATCCCTGAAGACGATGGGTCAAGATCTCTTTTCTTCGCCTCGCAGTGGCCAAGTTTGTGAAATCATTCTTCGTGATGAGGACGAAAAGGCGCTTTTCAAGGAGCGTCACTTCTTCGCGTTTATCACGAACAATAAAACTTTTGGGTTGGTGGCGCGCTTCCATAAGGTGCCCACAAAAGAGAAGGCCAAAGAATTGCGCACTTTTATAAAAAGTCTGCGCGCCTATTAAGATTACTTTAAAAGCTTGCGACGAATGCGGAAGAACGAGATGTTCATGCATATCCAAGTTGCGACAAGCAGAACAAAGACATGAACTCCCACCCAAAGCGTTGGTCCTTTATGCAAAACTTCCCGCACAGCGGACACTGCGTGGGTCAAAGGAAACAAGTACGCCACATAACGAAGTCCCGTCGGCAATTGATCTAAAGGAAAATAAGTTCCACTGAGTAAACTCATGGGCACGATCAAACCCGAAGTGGAATAAATAAAAGAATCATAGTTTCTGGCAAAAGACGTAAAGATCATTCCTATACATGAGAACAGTGCCGACAGTAGAAACAGAATTGGCAAAGCCAAAATGATTCTATAGGAATCAATCAGACCAAAAAACATCGCTACAAGCGTTACGCCCATCACACCAAAGAAACCTTTGCTGGCGGCCCACAATAGCTCGCCAGCGACAATCTCTTCAGGACCCACTCGCGTCAACATGATTGTCGCATACGTCTTTTGATGTGTGAGCTTCGTATAATTTCCGTAAGTGCCCTCAAAGAACGCCACCATCATGGCTGTCGTCGATAAGAGGGCCGGAAAGAAAAACTCGATATAAGAAAAGCCATTCATGTTATTCACGAAGGCGCCCAGTCCAAAACCAATCGCACCCAAATAAATAACAGGTTCTAAAACAATCCAGAACAAAGAGACCAGCCACGTTTTCTTGAAGTACAAAAAGTTGCGTGACCACACCTGAAAAGCTCCGCTATTTACTTTGGGAATGGCGAAATATTCTTTGAACTTCATGCTATTCATCCCGAAGCTGGTGCCCAGCAAGTTTTAAAAACACATCATTCAAAGTTGGTTTGCGAATGAAAATCTTGTCACTGGCGATCAAGTCCACCACACGACGCCCCTCTTGATTTTCTTTAATCAAGACAGAAACCGTGTCTTTAATTACCTGGTATGAAAATCCCTCTGCGCGCAAACGCCCCAGATAGTAGTTTAAATCCACAGGATTGGTGTCAAACTCAACAACCTCTTTACCAATCAGATCACGGATTAGATCGCGAGGTTTCCCCACAGTGAGAATTCGTCCATTATCAATAATCGCCACACGATCACACATCTGCTCGGCTTCTTCCATATAGTGTGTCGTCAGAACCAAAGTACTTTTTTCAGACTTCAGATGTTTAAAGAAATCCCAGATCCAGACTCGTGC
>JANJTG010000526.1 GCA_024711265.1 Bdellovibrio sp.
ATAGTTTAGTTGTTGAGCCTTGGGGAGGCGTGGTGGCACAGCTTGAGAAAAGCCGCCCGGGGGTTGTAGTGACGACACTTCGTCGCGAGCAAATCGAAAAGGTTCGTAAGCAGATTCCAATGAAGTTTCACCGTCGTCTTCCAGTTGCCTAAAGACTAGAAATCCTGCACTATTTCAATGACAACTTTCTCAATTGGCTTTTAATATGCGCCCAGGCGCAGAATCAGGGAGCTGGATTATGATCCGAGTTTTCTTTGTTTTATTTTTGCTAACCTCGTCCGTAGGCTTCAAGGCTTGGGCTCAAGAGGAAGCGACGGAGCAACCCAAATACGATGAGACTCGTGAAGCGGAGATTGCTCAGAAGGCGAAGAAACGTCTTTATCCCGGTGGCCGAGATGAAGAAGAGTTGAAGGTGCAAAGTCAGCTTTCAACTCCGACGCGAAAGGTGGCTCCTCAGACAGAGATCAAAGAAGAATCTGTTGAGGAATAAAGGTCTAAGTTAAACTGTAGTATTTTTTGGAGAACCTCTATGTCTACTTATAATGAACTTCCAGAAGGCGTAACTCGTGAGACGATGGATGTCGATGTTTTGATCGTCGGTGGTGGGGCCGCAGGACTTTCTTGCGCACTTCATTTGCAAAACCAAATTCAAAAACACAACGAAGATGTTTCCGCAGGCCGTAAACAAGGTGAACAGATTCCTGAACAGATGATCGTGGTGCTGGAAAAAGCGTCCGAGGTCGGAGCGCATAGTTTTTCCGGAGCCGTGTTGAATCCCAAAGCCTTGGGTGAACTGATCCCGAACTTCAAGGAAGAGGGATGTCCTCTTGATTCCGAAGTGAAAAAGGATGCGGTTTATTATTTGGGTTCTGATTTTTCTTTTAAACTTCCAATCACGCCTCCGCCCTTTCATAACGAAGGCAACTACATCGTTTCTTTGAGCAAGTTCAATCGTTGGTTGGCTTCGAAGTGCGAAGAAAAAGGTATCAATATCTTTCCAGGCTTTGCTGCAGTCGAAGCGTTGTATGAAGGCAACAAGATTGTCGGCGTACGTACCGGCGATAAAGGGCGTGATAAAAATGGCAAACCCAAGGCGAACTTTGAGCCGGGTTTGATTTTAAAATCCAAAGTGGTGATTTTTGCAGAGGGAACTCGGGGTTCTCTTTTCAAACAAGTCGAAAAGAAATTGGATCTTCGCGCGGGTAAAAATCCTGAAGTCTTTGAAGAAGGTGTCAAAGAGATCATCCAGATGCCGGCAGGCACGGTTGAAGCGGGACAAGTGAGTCACCCGATGGGCGTCCCTCTATCGAAGTCTATCGGTGGAACTTTCATTGACACTCTTCCGGGCGACAAAATCATTGTCGGACTTGTGGCTTATCTTGATACGAACGATC
>JANJTG010000346.1 GCA_024711265.1 Bdellovibrio sp.
CTAGTTATCAGTTTTTTTGCATCGACCGCTTTGGCTGGGAACGGTGTTGAACGTTACTCTGTCGACTTCTCAAAGGCCGGAGACATGCACTATGACGTTCGCGAACGTATCGAAAAAATTCTCAATGAACGCTGCCGTCCTGCGATCGCCTCGGCTGCCAATGTTTTTGTTAAGAATGTCGAAATCGAAACAGATAGAATTGATCAAGGGGTCATTGATTATACTTACAAAGCCCATGTTCTTTTCGCAGGCTGGGATCAATACGAAAACTTTGGAACGGCGAAGATCGAAATCAAACGTTATGACATCAGCAATCCTAGCGTAGACAATATCGATCTTATCAAACTTGAGTCTGATGGAGCTTGTCACTAAGACAATCTCTTACCCTCGAAAAAAGGAGTTTGCCTTCATTGGCAGACTCCTTTTTTATTTGCGGTGTCCCGCAAACCCCGATCTACCTCACCACCAGCACAATCTTTCCTGTATGAGCACTGGATTCCATCAACTCGTGAGCCTCACGCGCCTTTTCAAACGGGAATGTTTTAAATATTACCGGCTTCAATTGACCTTGATTGAGTAGGGGCCAAATATTCTTTTCTAGCGCCTCTGCCAATCGAGTCTTTTCTTCGACCGATCGCGCACGCAGAGTTGAACCTGTTAAGGTCAGGCGTTTTGACATCATTTTACGCAAATCTAACTGCACTTGAGCCCCATGCAATGTCGCAATTTGCACCAAACGCCCCAACATTCCCAGAGCCTCGATATTACGAGCAAAGTAATCCCCACCCACCATATCCAAAATAACGTCGACACCCTTATCTTGAGTTTCCGTCTTTATGACAGAGACAAAGTCCTCTTCTTTGTACAGAATGACTCGCTTTGCCCCCAGCTCCAGGCAAGGCTTTACTGCATCCTTCTTTCCGACCGTTGTATACACCTCAGCCCCGAAAGCATGTGCCATCTGAATGGCGGTCGTTCCAATACCACCCGATCCTCCATGCACTAAGACACGGTCTTCTTTTTGAAGACGTCCACTTTCAAACAAGTTGGCCCAGACAGTAAAGAATGTTTCAGGCAAAGCCGCCGCATGAATCATATCAAAACCCTTAGGAACCGGAAGACACTGACCAGCCGGAGCGACAACGTACTCGGCATAACCACCGCCAGAGATCAACGCACAAACCAAGTCCCCGACCTTCCAGCGAGAAACCTTTGCTCCACAGGCGACTACCTGGCCCGCAACTTCAAGTCCTAAGATATCAGAGGCTCCTGGAGGAGGAGGATAACTGCCCTGACGTTGAGCGCAGTCAGGACGGTTGATCCCCGCCGCATGAACTTCAATCAGAACCTCCATGTCGGAAGGGGTCACGCGGACTCGCTCTTCTACTTGTAAAATCTCAGGACCGCCGAAACCCTTCATACCAATAACTTTCATAAACACCTCTCGCCCATCGTCTTCCGTCTCTAAATCAGAGTCAAAATGCAATCCTGCAAAAATACACTTTGAAAAGATCATGTAAGATCTTTTAACCTCTTACCAACTTTGCGGAGGCTCTATGAATTCAATCTGGATCTTTCTCTTCACCCTCGGCCTTTCCCCGGTCAGCATGGCAAGTCAGGCAGAACCTTTTCTTACTTGCACCAAGAAAGTGATCGACACCATTTACATTCCTAAACTTCGAGAAGTCGCGGATTGGAGTGATGCGGAGCTTCGCCCTTACGCCAAACAATTGTGCAATCTTGAAAGGGAGAAAGGCACTTTGCAGGCTTCTATCAAGGTACGCGCCGATGAGTTGCGCACAGGCAATTGGAGAATCTGCAAAGAAGTCATTCCGGGAAATCCCAATCCGACTGAGGATGAATGTAAAGCCGCCTATGCCAATAAGATCAACAACCTGATTGATCAATGTATCGATTTAGTCAACCTCGGCCACAATCCACACAATGTGTTGTTGCTAATTGATCCACTGAAAGTGGAAGTTGCTTGTTTAAGGGGCGTCAATACAGCGCTCAAATAGAGTTTCTGGTCCATAGACTAGGAACGAGTCGTTAAGTCCGTCGCGGCATTTCGCGATAAGAAATCAATGAGACTTCTTATCGCCCTTCTTTGTGTCGGCTTGTCCTCATCCGTCTTCGCGGACGAAAGTTCCGTGTATAGCTGCCGTTTTGAAAACGATCCTCACGGATTTTCTTCGATTCGAATGAAAAGATATTATAGCACTGAGCAAGGAATGGATCTAGGGAAGGTAGATGTCATTCACAACTTTATTGTTGTCGAAAGCACTTCCACAAAAGTATATCAGATCCCTCTTTTAGATAATGAAAATTACATTCAACTTTGGTACGCACCCGATCTGCGGGTGGACGCGCAACTCTCGTACGCTCAAGGTTCTCAAGAGTTCCGCGCCACCTATAACAAAAATTCTGAAAAAATTAAATTAGTCTGCGTTGAACTTCGCAATTAAAGTTCCCACTGACCAGAGGCTTCGGGCTGATAGACCACCTCTTTGACCTGAAGTTTTTTGATCACTCCATTTGGCATTTTCCAGTCAATCGATTGTCCCGCCGTCAAACCCAGAAGCGCAATACCCACAGGGGCCAAAATTGAAATACGTCCTGCTTCCAATTTGGCGTCTTGAGGATATACCAAGGTCATTTCACTTTCCTGTCCCGTGGCTTCATCAAGAAATTTGACTCTTGAATTCATGGTCACGACGTCCTTGGGAATTTCTTTCTGAGAGATCACATGAGCCCGGCCCAATTCTTCTTCGAGAACTTCCGCCCATTGCCCTTCAACTTGAGAAACCAAAGCGGTTAAACGGTGATAATCTTGATCGGTGATAAAAATGCGAGGTTCTGTGTTCATGCCATCCTCCTTTAGGAAGTAATAAATAATTTGAGTCTTAATTTTAATTGAATTTAAAAAAGTAAGAGCGAAATACTAAGCCGCCACAAGCAGAGATTCTCTGCTGCAACAAAATCTAAGAATAAGATTTCTAGATGCAAAATGGCGCATAGGAATCATTAAACCCTATTTGGCTCTGCTTTTCAAGGGAGTCTGCACCAGAAGCCCTAGACTGCTACAAATTGGTAATGATTGCACCCTCGTTTTAGAATGATCTTCCTTCAAAACAAGACCTTGTCCTGGAATATATCTGCATGATTTTACTGCTGTTATTAAATGTATGCAATAAAGACTCATCTAAACTAAAATGCTTTGTAAACAGCAGTGCACTTCAAGCATAAGGAGTTCATGGAAATGTCTAAGGTGAAAGTCGAAATTGATGCGGATCTGAGAGATCTTATTCCCCAGTTTGTGGAGAACAGAAAAAAAGATATCGAAACGCTGACCCAACTTGTCGAGAAAAACGACCTTGTCGCAGTCTCTCAGCTTGCTCACAAGGTGAAGGGGGCCTCTGCTGGATATGGATTTAATCAGCTCAGCGAACTCGCAGCACAGATGGAGAAGGCCGCGAAAGAGAATAATTCTGCCCCCTTAAAGGATTTGATAAAACAGATGAGAGTTCACTTCTTGAACATCGAGATCAGCTATGTCTCGATGTAATTCATATGTATGACCCATAAAAGCCGCCTTTTTCTTTTTACTGCGATTCTTGTTCTTGGCACCCTTCTTCTGACAGGAACGATCGGGTACAAAATCGGTGCGGCCACTCTCCAGGAAATATCTCGTGAAAAACTTTTACAAGCGCGACAATTCAAATCTCAAGAACTCCAACGCGACATTGAATATCTCAACGATTCCCTCTTAACCACATCCGAGCAGAACGAAATCAAAAGTTTCTTGCGAAGATATCCTCGAGAACGACAACAAATTAAACAGTGGCTGGATTCCCACAAAAATGACAAATCTCGTGAATCCCTCATTTCTCAAGCGACCGCATTGCCTGACCCTTCAGATACAATACGTGCCCTAACGCAGATATCCCCTATCGCCACTTTTCTTCAGGACCAGTTTCAGAAGCAAGCCCTTAAAGATGAGACATCCCTCCAAGAAGTTCAAAGTATCTCGACTTTAAATCTGAACTATTTTAAAAGCCATCAGACGCTTCACCCCTTTCTGGCTCATCTATTGAAGCAGTTGAATCTCAATGACCTCTTGCTCATTGATGCTGATGGCAATGTCGCCTATTCAGTCAGAAAAGATATTAACTTTGGAGCCAATCTTAAAATCAGTCCTTTCAACAATTCACGTATGACCCAGGCCTTCAGATGGTCTTTAACCGCCCCTATCGGAAGCACCAAATTCTTTGATTTTGCTCCCTTATCGCGATTGAGAAAAAATCCGGTGGCCTATTTGGCGACGCCCATTTTTGATGACACGAGTTTTCTTGGCACTTTGCTTTATCAAATTCCCCTAGAGCGAATGGATAATATTCTGAGCAACCAAAAGCACTGGGATCAATTAGGTCTCAAAAAATCCGGTGAAATCGTGGCTTTTGGTATCGATGGATATATTAGAAATAACTCGCGTCTTTTTTTTGAGAATCCAGATGTATTTCTAAAGATGTATTCTCGACTTCCCGAGGCCTCAGCGAATTTAGAACAGATTAAAACAAATCACACCACGGCCTTGAGCCTGGGTATTTCGCAGGAACAGATTAAACGTTACCTTCTTAGTGATCAGCTCATAGAAATCTCGAATGATTATCTAGGAGAAAAGTCCATACAATCCATCGGTAAAATCATTTTTCCCGGAAATGCTCAATGGATCCTGATTGCAAAAATGAGCGTCAAAGATTCCCTAGTGCCCGTAAAAGAAAATCTGCTTGCCATTATTCTGGCAACCCTTTTTGTTGTCTCGGTGGCGATCAGTTTGACCTACTGGTTGGCTCGCCGATTGTTTGATCCTCTTCTGAATTTGTCTTTGGGACTCACCAAATTAAAGGACGGTGATTTTTCAACGAAACTCGAAGTCCCCAAAAAAGGCGAATTTCAACTTATCTTTGAAAACTTCAACGCTCTTTCAGAGAACTATTTGAAAACTAAAGCAACTAAAGAGTTCCTAGAGCAGACTTTTGAGTCAATTCACGAAGCCATTTTTGTCATCGAGGTGAAATCGGAAGATCCTGGGCAAAAACCTCTACTTCAAATTCGAGGCCTGAATCCCTATGCGGCTACTATGGTCGGCATGACTCGAAATGCCTTACAAGGAACAGAGTTACAAATGTGGCTTGAGGCGGACTTCGCACAAATTCTTTCGTCACTTCAAGAAGAAGACCACTCGCAGTATCCTGCCCCCCTTAATGCCATTTTAAAAAAAATTACCGGCGAACGTATTCCCCTTGAGGTATCTTGGACAAGAATCAAGATTCCTCACTCTTCAAAAATAATTCTGGTCTTGATCGGTTGGGATGTTCGCTGGAAGAAGAAGATCGAACAGGAGCTTAAGCTGAAGGAAAACCTTCTTAAAGAGTCCGAGGTTCTTTCAAAAACGGGATCTTTCCGTTGGGAATTAGGTACAGGAAAATGTCTTTGGTCCGAACAAGAATTTCAGCTTTTTGGACTAGATCCAGAGGTCACTATTCCGACCTATGATCTCTTCCGTTCTTTGATCTTTAAAGACGACTTGGCACTTTTCGATCATGCTTTTCAAGAAGCCCAAAAAGATATTCGTCCATTCAACTTAGATTTTCGCATAAAAAAGAAGACGACCAATGAGATTATCTGGATTCGGGCCCACGGACGCATGGAATATGATAGCTATGGAAACGCCACATTCATGTATGGAACAACTCAGGATATCACCGAGTTTCGCCGAACTGAACAAGCCCTTATATCCGAAAAAGACGATGCGCTTAAATCCTCCAAAGCCAAGTCGGACTTTCTGGCTCACATGAGTCACGAAATTCGAACCCCGATGAATGCCATCATGGGCATGGCCGATCTTCTAAAGGAAACCAAACTCAACCCCGAACAACAATACTACGTCACAATCTTCTGCAAAGCCGGTGAATCGCTGATGTCACTGATCAACGATATTCTGGACTTCTCAAAAATCGAAGCGGGAGAAATTTCAATCGAAAACATCCCTTTTGATCTTAAGAAAATTCTTGTCGACGTAGAAGAAATCATGAAACCACGAGCACTTGAAAAAGGTCTTAGCTATTCTTTCGACGTCAATGCAGGCCTATCACCGTTTTTGATGGGAGATCCCACAAAGTTACGCCAGGTTCTTATTAATCTGATAGGCAATTCCCTGAAATTTACTGAACATGGATATATCAAAGTCACTGTCGGAAAAAATCCTTCCAAAAAAGACAGCCTCATGATTAGCGTCAGCGACTCTGGGGTCGGAATTCCCACGAATAAGCAGCATTTGATTTTTCAAAAATTCTCTCAAGCTGACACCTCCATCACTCGCCGCTTCGGAGGCACCGGCCTAGGCCTTGCTATCTCGAAAAGCCTTATTGATCTTATGGGTGGTCAAATCTGGTTTAAAAGTCGGGAAGGGTTGGGGACAACTTTCTTCTTCACCATTCCCTATCGTGAGCAAATCTACAATCCGATCACACACAGACCCATTGCGATGCAAAAGTCTGAACTCGACTTCACCCCCCCAAAAGTACGAGATCCTGATAAAAAAATCCGCATTCTGGTCGCAGATGATACTGAGGACAATCGCACTCTTTTTACTCACTATCTAAAAAATGGGCCTTACGAAATTGTTGAAGCAGAGAATGGACTTGAAGCCTTAGATAAGGTAAAGTCGGGACAGTTTGATATCGTCTTCATGGATGTTCAAATGCCAGAAATGGATGGATATACGGCCACGGATAGTATTCGTAAGTGGGAACTTGAAAATCATAAAGAGCCCACTCCGATTATCGCTTTAACCGCCCATGCTCTTTCTGAGGACCGGCAAAAGTCTTTACAATCAGGGTGTAACGATCATATCGCGAAACCCTTTAAAAAAGACACGCTGGTCGGAGTGATTAACAAATACTCGTTGTAGGGAGAACCTAGATGCCACTGCAAGAAGAGAAAAGCCGTCTGCTGATAGTAGAAGACGACTCTGATATTCGAGAGCTTTTAAAGCACTTCCTCAAAGAATTCGTCGATGAGATTGTTGAAGCAGAAAATGGAGCGGCCGCTCTTGAGTACGTTAAAGAACAAGAGTTTGACACCATTCTTTCGGACATTGAAATGCCTCAAATGAATGGCCTTAAATTCCTTGCCTATGTTCGCTCTTTAGGACAAATGACCCCCTTTGTAGTTCTCACGGCTCATGGCGATCACTCTCGTGCTCTTGAAGCACTCTCTCTTGGTGCCTTTGATTTCATTACCAAAGATTCAAAAAGAAAACTGGTAATTGAAAGTGTCTGCGCGGCTCTTAAATTCGGTCGAGAGATGAAGTCGTCAAAGAACGATCCCGTGCGCTCAACTCATCTGCGCAAAGTCTATGCGGATATGTCCAAATCCTCAGAGATGCGCTTGCGGAAAATAATTGAAGGGCTGTCGTCCTAATATTGACGGCTTTGTTTTTTGAGGCCATGGTATGACAGTAGGAGTTGTCCATGGTCAAAATGTCTGCGGTTTATCAAGGCGAAAAACACTGTGAAATCACCCATGAGCCCTCGGGGTCTCACATTGGCACAGATGCGCCTAAAGATAACAATGGCAAAGGCGAACTCTTTTCCCCCACCGATCTTGTCGGAGCGGCAACAGGCAGCTGTATGTTGACCGTGATGGCTATTGCTGCGGAAAAAGACGGCGTTCAACTCAAAGGCTCTCGCGTGACGGTTGAAAAGGAAATGACCATTAATCCCCGTCGCATCAGCAAACTCACTGTGGTTTTGCATTTGCCACAAAGCGTACCTCACGACTATCGCAAAAAGCTTGAAGGAATCGCACTAACTTGCCCGGTGAAACTCAGTCTTCACCCGGATATTCAGATGCCGATTGTTTTCCACTACGATATTTAACTATTTCACCAACACCTGGATCGTCTTCATAAGTTTATCATCTTGATAAAGCTCAAATGTGTGGCGCCCCAAAGAAGGGGTCCACAAATAAGGTCCTTGCGCCGTAACTTTTTTCTTTCGATCAATCTGCCACGATAAGCGGGATGAATGGGGGGCTTCGACCAATAAAGGCATTCTTTGATTTTTCTCAGGAATAGCCGGGTCCAAAGCTAAAATCATTCCGTCTTGAGGATACAACACTCTTGCCTGAGGATACATCTCTGGGGAAGACTCACCTGCCGCTGAAGCCAAAGCGCTTTGGACGGGTGTCGTTACAGGAAATCGTTCATGCAATCTTTCCATCACCTTCTTCCAAATCGGTGCAGCCCCAGTTATCCCCATAACATTCCACATCGGTTCGCCGGAAAAATTGCCCACCCAAACACCCACCGTAAACTTTTCATTGAAACCAACACACCAGTTGTCACGCATGTCCTTGCTTGTGCCGGTTTTCACTGAAGTTCCCTTTAAGGACAAAGAAGAGTCTAAACCAAAACCCAAGGATCGATTCTGCCCTTCCGATAAAATTTGCGCCACCTCCTGCGCACTCTGCTCACTGAAAATCTGTCGGAACTGAATAGGCGACGAATCACTTTGAAAACGGAGCGCTGAATATTTTCCGTTCAAAGCCAATGTTCGATAACCTTGGGTTAAGTCCTCCAAGGTCACGTCCGCTACGCCTAATGCCAAAGCGGGCCCGTAATAGTCTGGATCTCTTAAATTTCGAAAATTCAAATCTTTCAACTTACCCCAAAATGACTCATCATTCAGAAGCTTAAACACCTTCACCGCCGGAACATTTAAAGAGGACGCCAACGCCGTCTTCACCGGAATCCATCCGTAAAATTGACGATCGTGATTCTGAGGTTTATAGACACCCCGATCAAAAACAATATCCACTGCCGAGTCTTCAATCCACGAATTGGCATGCAGCAGGTTTTTTTCAAATGCCGTCGCATATAGAAATGGTTTCAGCGTCGAGCCTGCTTGCCGAAATGATTGAACGCCATCAACATACCGATTTTTCTCTTGAGTCGTTCCGGTGGCATACGCCCAGACCTCGCCGGTTTTGTTCTCAATTACCAAAACGGCTGCTTCATGGACATTCTGAGACTCAAGACTGCGAATTTGAGATTGCATCAGTTCTTGAATATATATCTGCAGCTCTCGATCCAGGCTTGTCTGAAGAGGCCCTGTCGCGCCTGTCTTACTCAGTCTTTGTGCAAGATGCAAAGCCCTTTGATCACTCAAGGGACTCCATCTTTTATTTACAAGCCTCTTTGTGAGAACTTGGAATTCCTCACACAACAAAGGCTCTTGCCAGCAGGCTCGTTCTTGCCACTCCCCCTGGTCCGCATTCGGAGAGCGAATAAGGACCGCCAAAAGAGTTGCTTCTTTCAGTGTTAAACCAGAGGGACTCTTATCAAACAAAGACCACGAAGCGCTCGCAAGTCCCAAGTGCTCTCCACGAAATGGCACAAGATTCAGATAGGCTTCTAAAAT
>JANJTG010000029.1 GCA_024711265.1 Bdellovibrio sp.
TCGCACGCGAGTTCTTTTGATTGAAGCCGGGCCTCGCATCTTAGCGGCCTTTGATCCGGAGCTCTCGCGCAAGGCCACTCGCGACCTTGAAGATCTGGGCGTACAAATATGGACCCACACGCGAGTCACTGATGTAAAAAGCACCTCTGTTATTCTCGGAGAAGAGATCGTCAAAGCCTCTACCATCTTGTGGGCGGCCGGCGTACAGCCCTCCAGTCTCAATAAAATTCTGGGTGTCCCCTTGGATCGGGCTGGGCGCGTGATTATAGAAAAGGACCTCTGCTTAAAAGACCACCCAGAGGTTTTTGTCTTAGGCGATCAAGCTTGTTTAATGGATGAAAATGGCACACCTCTGCCAGGGTTGGCTTCGGTAGCTATGCAACAAGGGGTGCATGCAGCGAACCAAATCTTGCGGGATGTGCAGGGCCAGCCGCGACGCCCCTTTCGTTATTTGGATAAGGGACAGATGGCGACGATTGGGCGCAAAAAAGCCATCGCGCAAATTCACAATCTCAAATTCAGTGGTTTTTTTGCCTGGATTTTGTGGCTCTTTATTCACGTTTATTATTTGATTGGTTTTAAGAATAAATTCTTCGTTATCTGGCAATGGGCCTATGCTTACCTGACACTCAAAAGAGGGGCCCGTTTGATCGTGGATAAGGAATGGCGCTCCCAACCTAAGAGCTCTGTATAGTAACACTGGATCTGTTCAGGCTTTTTCTGGGCGCTTAACCTTAAGAGTATGTATCTTCATAATTTTTACTCTATCCAACCACCTTATACAAAGAGACAAGCTGAAGGCTTGAAATGGTTGGCTTCTGCCTACAAAGCAGCACAACAAGGACAAGCTTACTCGGAAGAAGAGTACAATAAACTTTTACAGAGAGTCGCTTGTCCTGAATCGCAAATCGAAACACGTCGTTTTTTTATTCCCGACACTCAAAACACTCTTTGGGAAAATCATTCGATCTATCCCATCACTCGAAGTTCTCGCGGCGCCACGATGGAGCGTCGTCATGAGTTTTTTCACAAAACAGCCCTGGAGTCTTTTCAAAAAATCTATGAACACCGCCCCTTTCCGGACGATATTATTCATGTCAGTTGCACGGGCTATATTTCGCCCAGTGCTGCACAAATGATTGCCGTGAAAGCTCCGAAGAACATCACTGTCACTCACTCTTATCACATGGGCTGTTATGGGGCCTTTCCCGCCTTGCGCATGGCTTCTGGCTTTTTAAGCAGCGCAGAGGTCTTAGGTAAAAAGAAGTCGGTGGATCTTGTTCATACGGAGCTTTGCAGTTTGCACCTCAACCCGCAAGACCCCAGCTTGGAACAAATGGTGATTCAAAGTCTTTTCGCCGATGGAGTGATTGCTTATTCAATGACGTTAGAAAAACCCGTCAAAGGATTTCGTCTAATTTCACTTTATGAGGAGCTGGTTCCCGACACCTCCGAGGCCATGGAATGGATGGTCGCAGACTGGAGCATGAAGATGACTCTTTCGAAAGACGTGCCCACGCTGATAGGAAAAAAAATCAGAGACTTCACGACCAAATGGTTGAGCTCTCGAGATTTTGATATCAGCGACATTATTAAAAACGCCGTCTTTGCTGTTCATCCCGGAGGCCCCAAGATCATCGATCAGGTGGCCCAACAATTAGAGCTTAAAGAAGAACAGGTGCAAGGCAGTCGACTTCTGCTGAAAGAACGCGGCAATATGTCGTCCGCGACGTTGCCTCACTTGTGGGAACGAATTCTTGATGATGACACAATTCCCTCGGGCACTTTGATTGTCAGTTATGCCTTCGGCCCAGGACTGACCCTTTGCGGGGGGTTGATGGAGAAGTTATGAGCACGTTTTTAATTATCTCAGGGCTCCAGGGAGCCGCCATTCTTTTTGACGAATTCTTTTTTCATCGCCAACGGGGCTTGCCTCGCTGGGAAAGAATCGGCCATCCCATCGACACCATGACCGTGTTAGCCTGCCTCCTTTTCTTGACCTTTATGGAGAGAAATCCCACCAACGAAAAGATCTATATCGCGATGGCCATCGCCTCCTCCTTATGTGTGACCAAAGATGAGTGGGTTCACCGCAAGTTCTGCTCCGGCACCGAGATGTGGCTGCATGCCGTTTTGTTTGTCGTCCATCCCCTCATGCTATTTTCAGCCATGCTGGAGTGGGAGGACAGTCGTCCTCTTTTTTTAGCGGTCTCTGGAGGCATCTTCGTCTTTTTGATCTATCAAGTTGTCTATTGGAACTTTGTCGAAACACGCGCCCGCAGAGCCAAGCAGGCCGCCGCCTATGCGCGAGTTCGACAGGAAGATCTTTACGAATACTTCGGCGAATAGGTCCTAAATTTTCAGCTCCGCCCTTGCTTTGTCGCGATGCGATATGCTATCTTGGCTTCTCTTTACGTTCCTGTTTGCGGAGAGGTGGCCGAGTGGTTGAAGGCGCACGCCTGGAACGCGTGTGTAGGTCACAAGCCTACCGAGAGTTCGAATCTCTCTCTCTCCGCCAATTTTCATTTCTAACTGACACCGCAAGTTCCCCTGAAAAATTAAATAGTTAATAAAAACGGCGAAACCACAGTTGCCGTTATTTCTATCCTATTCGACCAAGTTTTCGCAACTTTTGGCATGAGATTTTCAATACAACGTTTTTCGAAAGCTAAAACGAAAGGCGGAAATTCATTATGCCGAGACAAAAAAGAAGCTCCCACAAAACACCACTTGCGACTTTCTTACAAAGAATCTTACGCGAGCAAAACATTTCAATGCTTGAA
>JANJTG010000046.1 GCA_024711265.1 Bdellovibrio sp.
AGTCGTATTTGTCTGTACCTGAATTCCATGAAAGAGTTTGTTTATTCGTGCAAGACGGAAGCTGTGCTTGCCCTAACGTGTTTTTTAAATCCGAAGTTTTCAAATATTGCTTGGTCCAAGCAGCTCCGTTCCAGTAAAGAACCTGACTGGTCGCCGTGCCACTTTCCAATGAGATCTCGGGACTTGCCCCGCCAGAACTCACTAACGGAGACGCTGCCGTCACCGCCGTGACACTGCCTCCCCCACCGCCACTCACCGTCGCGACGATAAATTTAGATTGAGCGCCATTCCACTTAATCACCATACCATCGGCAAGACCAGTCAGATCAGCATCACGTCCGGCGATTTTTGAATCTGAATAGCTTTTCGTAGCCACGTTCGAACCCACGGTTGGATCTGGAGCCGAGATGCCGCCCGAGAACGTGTAGGTTCCTGACAAAGACTGAGCTCCTGAACCCGAGCGCATATAAAGATTTGAACTTCCTGTTACGATATCCATCAATTCAGTAAAATGAGAAAATACACTTTCAACATTGGACTGTGTGATATTCGCCGAAGTCTGTACAAAGTTACTAGGAGTCTTTCCTTGCAATGACTGAGCATACATCGCGTAAGGCACGGAGCGCACTTCAAAGTCTGAACCCAAAGTCACCGTCTGTGTACCATCGTTAAAAACAGCGCGAATTTTTCGAATGTCACCGGCGGATGGTGTGTAAGCAGTGACACCGCCTAAGCAAGTTAAGCCCGTCAGAGGTGTTGACGAGTTTGAAAAGACGGCGCTCACACTTTTTCCTGGGTCATTCGAAGTGCGGGACCCTTGCCCCACCACCAGATTAAAAACCCCATCGGAGTTGCTCATGTTCAAGGTTTGAGTCTCTTCATAAAGCAAACAGTCATTGACCGTTGGATCCATCACTTTCAAAGTAAAGACGACGGAAGAGGCTTCCAAAGGTTCCCCTGTCGGCTTGATAATACGACCTTGGAAATTCACCCCTCCAGGCACATAGGCCCAAGTGGTCTGCGCAAGAATCATCATTGCCAAAAACGCTACCTGATAGTTTTTCATTTGCCGCCTCTATTTAGAAAATTGAATTCCCTGCGTACTGCCGTAAATCACGTAACCGTTTGAACCCTGAATGCGGGCCTGTGGAGTCTCTAATCCGACACCCGCAGACACCTTATATCCACTTTCAACAAGCTCACGATGTCCTCCCAAAGCTAAGCCCGACACGGTCTTCTTGAGCTTTCCGGCAGTCGATAGCACTGGTGTCCCCGTCGTACTTTTATTCAAAGCCAGTGAAGTGCTACCGACATTTCCTGCCGCATCGACATGAGTCACCGAAATAGCCAATGTTCCATCTGGAAATATAGAAAGATCCAAATTTGTAGAAAAATGTCCCGATGTGCAGAGCAGATCTTTTTGCACGGCCGGTGTTCTCACATAGACCGGAAGTCCCTCCTCAGAGCATGTGCCACTGACTGCAAAAGAAGAAACATTCCCTGCGGTGACCGAAGTCAGATGTCCTGACGTGAAGGCAACCACAGGATTTGTGATGTCTTTGATGACCGTCAGATACGATGTTAAAGTGCCCGACTTCACTTCAATTTTCTTTTCGCCCTCACTCCAACTGGATGTGTTAAAACTAAAAGAATACCCTTCCTTTTCGCAAAGAGACGACTGATTGATGGGCTCACCCAACTCCACCTTCTCTACTCCCGGAGGACATTTCCCATTAAGAACAACGATTGGAGACGATTGATTATTGATATAGATAGGACGATTGAGAGTAAGGTCACTTCTGCCACCATTGTGACTGGAAGGATCGTTCAATGCGGTTCCAATCTCGCCGCAACCAACAAGACTCCAGATCCCTAAAAGTCCAAAAGTTTTACAGAAATATTTAAACATACTCATTTTATCGGTTCTCAGATTCGCACTCTTAAAGAATCGGGGCTTCAAATCGCGCCGGTTGTGTACGCAATAAAAGAAAGAGGTCTCGTTTCAATATGAATTACAGTCCGATAATATTTTTATAGATGTAAAGGAAAGTCACATGACTCAAGTAATTCGAATGAGAAAACCGTCACCTCCCTCTGTAGATCTCTCTGGAGATCTCACTCCTCAACGTGAAACTCTTCGCTCTTTTCTTGAGAATGCCCTCAAGAATCTAGTCGATAACGGCAAAAATGTTTCCGTCTCATTTTCTGTGGGGGAAAGAACAACTATATATAACGTCTCTTGTACGCAAGAAGAGCTTGGCAAGATCATTGGCGCCAAAGGAAAAACCATCAACAGTCTTCGTGTTATCTCTTTGGCGATGTCCTCGCGTCTGGGATTCCGCTCTATTATAGAAATCCCCTACTTCCCTGAAAGCTAACAGGCTTTCATTGCGCCAGATGGGTACATCCACGTACCCACTTCGTACCGAAAATCACTCAAAAAATATAAACAGACCTCCGATATAAAGAACCTAGACTTTGTATTGGGGGAAAAATGAGAAACCATGTCTTGCGTTATCCTATGGGATTTCTGCTAGTGCTTTTGACTGCGGCCTTGTTTCAAAACTGCGGTAAGCCACAAGACTTTGCGGCGAATGATTTCGCCTCTTCCTCAAGTGAGGCTTCATCTTCTAGCTCTAGCTCCAATAAAATTGTCAGTCTTTATGAAAACTCAACGACTCAACAAGAGACATGTACGAAGTCCAATCGTCTTGTCCTTTTAATGGATAGCGCCACTTACTCAAGAGGAACTTGTCGTGATTTCTCGGAGCTTCTGCCCACCGCGAAGGTTGGAACCACTTGCCAATCAGGTATTGTCGTTCGTGATTTCGAAGTAAATCAAGAAGCTATTGCTTGTTCGAAGGCCACAGTGTGTGGTCAGGCCGCCTCTGTCGTGACTAAAGAGCCCAATGGCAAACTCAAAATGGTCTTCAACAATCTTCCTTGGGGATGCCGCGCCAGTCTTTATATCTTTGATTCTTCAGCAGACGATGCCAATACACTTGGGAACCTCAGCGCTGATATTAAAGTACCGGCTTGCCGTTGGTGTACAACTTCCAACAGCTACACTTGTGGCTCTTGTGCGGACCCACAATGTCTTTCTCCTAGTGGAACACCCTACAGTGTAGGTCAATATCGTACGGAATCCTGCACGCCTCCTTATACGGGCTCAGGCAGAACTTTGGTTTGTCAAACTGGAGGAACTTGGGCTGTGACTCAAGGGGGAACTTGTATGGCCCCAGAGCCAACGCCGTCCCCGTCTCCTCAAACCGCCGTGTGCTCATTCAACGGCCAAAATTTTTCTGCGGGACAAACTCGCTCAGGCTCTTGCAATAGCGGAGAAACAGGACAAGTTCAATTCACTTGTGAATCCTCAGGATCTTGGAAAGAATCTCGCTCCTGCGTCGCTAAACCGGCAGATCCTGCACCGGCGCCTTCCGTCTATAAGGTCGTCGTCGGCCGTGTCCACACGTGTATCAATAAAGCGGGATCTTTGCTTTGCGCTGGTAATAATAGCTACGGCCAAATTGCCGCAGCAACAGCGACTGGCAATGCCACTTTTACAAGTGTTTCCGGTTTCGAAGCTAATGTAGATGCGATTGCTGCTGGCGCTCATCACACTTGTGCGGTTTCAAAAGCCAACGGTAAAAAACAACTTTATTGCTGGGGATCTAACAGTGTCAGTCAGTTAGGACTTGGAAAAGTCGGCGGCAACTACACCGCCCCACAAGCAGTTTCTGGCATGGATAACGTGAGCGATGTTTCAAGTTTTGGCGGATTCACAACCAACACCGATGGTTCTATCGCCGCCAACCTCAGCACGACTTGCGCGATCAATAATGGCGCCGTCTTCTGTTGGGGAAGAAATGCCGAAGGCCAAGCCGGAGTTGGTGATGCGAAATACGTGACGCTGAACTCTCCAACGGCAGCCGTGGATCTTTCTAGTGGAGTGACTGATATCAGTGTTGGTTATAATCACGCTTGCGCCATCAAAGGCGGCGCACTTTACTGCTGGGGAGATAACACATATTCACAGTTGGGTCAGATTCTTCCTCTCGTTGGAAAAACCCAACCCGTTAAGACCGACAAACCCACGGCGGTTCCCGGCATGTCTTCCGGTGTGACAAGGGTCGCGGCGGGAGTCCATTCGACCTGTGCCGTACAAAACTCTGTCTTAAAATGTTGGGGTTCTGCAGCTAACGGACGCTTAGGCCTAGGAACTCCCGATACGAAAGTCACGAATCCGACGACCGTGGGACTCTTCACAGATGTGAAGAAGATCTTCTCGGGTTGGGGAAGCTTCTTTATGGTTCGCAGCGATGCTAACAGCGCTTATTACTGGGGTTACTCAGACACCTACTACCAGCTTGGCAACAAAGCTGCCGTCTCCGTGAGTGCGCCGGCTGCACACGCGAACCTCCAACAAGGCGTCGAGGCTGTTGCCGGAAGTCGTTACCATGGTTGTGCTTTTGTGAAGAACTCTTCCAGTCAGATGGAACTATACTGCTGGGGTCTTAACAGTTCAAAACAACTGGGACTGCCTGCTATCAGTGGAAATATTTATTCAACGCCTGCGAAGGTGGGCTTATAAAGGGTACGTCGTACCCTTTTGAATTGTGCTGCAGTGAAGGAGAGGAACTTCATGGACGTTAAAAACAAAATGAGCCTTCTTTCCCTTGCTGCTTCTTTCGTGGTTGGCTGTGGAGACATGGCGGCCTCCATGAAATTTACCGAAGCCATGAAAAACACATCGTATCCCGAGTGTATCGATGACTCACTCAATGCGGTCGAGTGCAAAACCCAGATAGACCGTTACGTCACGGCCTCTGAAGGAAGTGACGTTGTCATCAGTGGTGCCACCTCAAAGGCGATCCCTGCGGGATACTATGACGGCAACAAGACAGCGGTTGTCTCTGATATGAATCTGGATCCCAGCAATATCAAGGCTGGCACGACGATCTTGGGTGTTACGGGAGTAATGACAACGACCGCTTATGATTCATGCGCTGACAATGGGTTAAATGCCAGCCCCTGCTCAACAGGAGTCAATCGCTATGTCACTTCGACTTTGGGGTCTAATGTCACAATCAGTGGTTCGTTAAGCGCGTCTATCCCCCAAGGATATTACGACGGCACAAAATCCGCGAGTGTTGTTGATGGCAATCTCATCGCCAGTAACATCCGCTCTGGAACTTCCGTCTTGGGCATTTCAGGAACGCTCGTCCCCTCTGCACCTGCATGTGCCGATAACGGATTAAATGCGTCTTCGTGTACAACGGCAAACAACCGCTATGTGGCCTCTGTTCTTGGCAGCAATGTCACAGTCTCGGGAGGATTAAACGCAACAATCCCCGCTGGCTATCAAGACGGCACAAAGTCTTGCTCAATTTCAGATGCACAACTCGTTGCGGGGAACATTCGTTCCGGCGCGACGGTCTTAGGAATTACCGGAACTATGACAACCTCTGCTTACGATGCTTGTACGGACAATGCTCTCAATGCCGCTCAATGTTCGACGGCTCCGAATCGTTACGTTAGTTCGGTCTTAGGAGGTAACGTCACCGGAGCCAATGGCGCCCGCGTTGTCACGATTCCCGCAGGGTATTATGACGGAAGCAAAACAACCACGGCCGCCGACACAAATCTTGTCGCTGCTAACATCAAAAGTGGAGTTACGATTTTTGGAGTGAATGGTTCTCTCACGACTCCTTCAAACTGCACCGGCAATGGTCAGCAAGGTTGTGTCACAACTGGTTCATATTACTCGGGAGAATTTAAAAATACCGCTTGGTTTAGCGCTTCGTCCTCCACCACCAGTTCGGGAGCCGGTTATTACAATGGTGTCGGAGTTGACACAAACTCAATTGATGCCTCCAAAATTAAGATCGGAACTACGATGTTCGGAAAAGCGGGCACTTTTGAATCCTACAAACTTCTTGGATCTTGGTCTACGAGCGGATCTTATATGACTCCATATCAAAACTATAAGTGCAACGAATCTGGGCCTAACGCTGAAATTACTATCGCCACTAGCTATCACCCATATCCGGCTACCAGTTGTGCCATTTACTGCCAAGGCGTCTTCAGTGGCTCTGGCACATTCGGCAGACCTGGATGCGCCCACTTCAATGCTTCAACAAAAATCTGCCATTGCTTTGAAAGTCAAACCAAGACGACTTCTGGCGCAACCGCCAATGACTGGGCCATGGAATTCTACCTCGCACCGCTTTGAAGTACGCCAGCACCTAGTTCTGTCTTAAAACAAATGACAACGGATAGTTCAGATTTTTTTCTGAAATACGGACATCCTCTTCTTCAATCCAGAGCTTTTGTTCATCCTGCTTCAGCGTAAGATAGAGCTCTCGGGTCCGATCAAAAAGTGAGGCATTGGTCACACTGGCTAAATACCTCACAATACGAATAGGTCGCTCAGAGATCTCAGGAATTTCCGCAGGCTCATTCAAAGGCAGACCCCAGTTAAGAATTTTAGAAAGAAATTCCTTCTTCGTTTCATATGAATTCTTATCCGACTGAACCAATTTTTGAACGATATAAAAAATAAAAGGCTTTCCCCGAACCTTTAAATCTTTGAGATCAAACTCATTACACAAAAGGGATTTCAAGACCGGAGCACAATTAGAATTAAAGGAGGCCTCCAGAAGAGTTGAGATCGATTCCTCATTAAGACTCTGAACATACAGCAGGCGGTTGAACTCGGAGGGATCACATCTTTCAATCATCCGCACCAAAGAACCATATACATCAAGATGGCCACCATGAAGTTCGCTCAAACTTCGGATTAGAGGAATCGAGTAACCATACGTTGAATCATCTACACCCAACAAGGGCAACGTCTCATGAACCACAAGCAAATGTCGTCCAAGCCCATTTAGCACCTGCCAGCCTTTTTTGGATAAATGAATCAATGGAATTCGATTCTTGGGATAATTAATGGCATCCACAGGTCTGCCATTCAAAAACAGCTCTTCTCGAGATTCAATCTGAACCTCATGACTGAGAGCTGACAATCTCTGAATATACTCCTCCGAGGGCCATAGATTGGCAGGAACATTGCGCATCTCTCGAACGACATCTGCCAGAATAAGACGAAACTCCGCAACCACGCCGTCCCCGCCATGCCCTTCCTGCCCATCCCAAGACGCAGGCCCCGCGTAAGATGTTGAAACAAAAAACAATACAATCCAGACAAACCGACGCATCTAGGACTCCTTCCCTACCTCGCAAACCGGAAAAAATGAAAGCTGCAAACAATAAACCGCATCGGCTTTTCGTGAACCACGATTCAAACCTCGATTCATGTCTCTGCGAAATCCATGGATTTTTTCGATAGCCTTCCCGACTTTCTTTGAATCCAATTTGGCCACAAGAAAACTATGACTTCTTTTTTCAAATTCCACCGTATCTACCGCTTGAATAGATTGTCGTAGGAATTCCTTCTGAAGCTCTTTCAATGCCAAAGTCGTAAATTTATTGCCAAGAGAAGTTACATTCATCCCCGCATTGACGTAATGACCACTTTTATTTTTCTGCAAATAACCGTGTTTGACCAGACGATCGAGAAATTCTTTAGCCTCCACAGGGGGGATCTTCAAAGCTTGAGCTAATCGCTCAGGATCTTTTGCCAGTTGCGGAATTTTAACAGCTTCAAGAATGTTTATATAATGACTTCTAGCAATGAGCTCATATTCTTCGATGGAAATCTCCTTAAAAGAAATTCCCAATCGATTTCTGCTTAATTTATAGCTCCGCATATAGTCATCGTTAAGAACCTTGAAATGCCGGATCTTTTCCTCGCCTAATCCCATCGCCTTTCCAAGTTTGCCAATCGACTCGTCCGTAAATTGTCGTGTTCCACGCAAAAGCTTACTCAAAACCGAAGGCTCCACCTTCAGATCCCTAGAAAATGCTCGAAGGGAATAGCGGCCATTTTTTTGTCGCCTTTGTTCATAGCTTCTTTTTAACTCAACCAGGAATGGATTTATCATGGCGGAAGAATATCTCAGCCGAACAATATAAGAAATATGACAAACTTCATTTTGCGTCTCCCGATGGCGCACTCTTTTGTGGGCCACAAAAGACCAGTTCCTAAAGCGACTGCATCCCACACATATACGTCATCAAATTTCTGTTATAGAATTAAACCATGTCTGCATTCAGTTCCCTACTTGCCGCTTTATTTTCCGTCAGTCTAGCTGCCCCAACACCCTCCACATGTCCTTCCATCGAGCATTCCGTGCCGTTACCCCCTCAGGTTAACCAAGAGGGAACTTCTTGGTGTTTTGCTTTCGCGGCAGCAACCTTAGCAAGCCATAAAACAGGTCGAGCCCTCTCCCCGGCAGCCATTGTCGCAGACTACTACGCCAATCCCCGCGCCAAAACGATGTGGCATCAACTGAAAAACAGAAATAAAAGCATCGCAGATAGAGGGGGTTACACTGACGAAGCCCTCAAAGTCTCTCGCGAAGTGGGCTTCTGCGCGTACGAAGACGTACCCATGGCATCGAAGGTGGACCTGGGACCACAAAAGGTCAGTCTGGGAGTTGATCAGTTTTTTAAAATGCTCGAAGACTTGGAAAAACTTAAACAAGCAGGAGCATCCTTAACAACAACCTGCCAAACTTTGCAGCAAAGCCATCCGGCAGCTTACAAAGCCCTTCGCACAAATCCAAAACAATTTGGCTTGGAAGACTTCTACGAAGTTCTAAAGAAGGAGCACGAAGTCAATGTTGCGGAGTGGATAAACAAGAAGTGCAAAACAAGAATTTCACTGGATAAAGGCCTGAATATCGTGACGGAGGAACTCAGCTTGTACACGCTGGCCGGTCGCGTGGGATTTGCTCCTCTTTCTCAACGCATAGAAAAAGTAAGCCAGAAACTGACAAAGGGTCCCGTTGCCCTGATGGTTTTCAGCGGCTCCCTGGCTCCACCTTATCCCAATGGAAAATCCGATCACGCTATTGTAGCCATGGGACAACGCTGGAATGAAAAGAAAAAAATCTGCGAATTAAAAATTCGCGACAGCTCTTTCGAACAAGAGCAATGGATTCCCGCAGACATGGTTGTCAAAACAGCGGACGAAATGATTTCGATCGAGTAGTCAGTAAGAGATACGCTGCACGCGGTGGTTGATACTTTCAGTTACCAGCACTTTTTTCTTGAGGGAATCAACCGCTATCCTTCTGGGATCACTAAAAGCCCCCCCGTCCGTACCCGAAGCAAAACTTCCCTTTTGACACCATCTTATCTGAGCCCCCACAGCACAGTTTGTCCCTGAAACGGCAGAATTCAAACCAATACTCCCCAAAGCGGCCCCGGTTGAAAGAGTGAATTTTTGAATTCGATCCGAGGTGATATCCGATACATATAAAAGACCTTTACTGGCATCGACAGCAATACCGGCCGCGCCACTAAACATGCCATCTCCCGAACCACTTACGAATGTGCCACCAGCACACCAATTGTTCTGAGCCCCCAGCGCACAGGTCCCCGAGGCAACATTAGTATTACCAATAGCTCCCATAAAGGCCCCTGAATCTGAATTGAACTTTTGTACTCGGAAAGAACTGAAGTCTGTGACGTAAAGTCGTTGCGCCCCTTCGTCAATAGCGATTCCACCCATTTGCCCAAAAGCTCCATCCACCGATCCCACAACAAAACTTCCTCCCCGACACCACGACGTCTGCACGCCGACGACACAATCCACTCCCGCGCCGCTGGATTTCCCTATAGACCCAACAAAAGCCCCTGAACTCAAATTAAATTTCTGAATTCGATAATTCCCATAATCCATCACAAATAAAAATCCATGTGTTTTATCGATGACAAGATCCTTGGGGGTATTGAACTGACCATCTAGCGCACCGCTGGAGCTTGACGAAAAAGCTCCTCCCGTACACCATCCTGTTTGCGCTCCTGTTACACAAGTTCCTGAGGATGCCGTGGATTTACCAATAGTTCCCTCGTAGGCTCCTGATGAAAGAATAAATTTTTGAACGCGATGATTGTTTTGATCCACAACGTACATCCGATCACCCGCGACATCTAACGCGATTCCCATCGGATAATTGAAGGCACCATCTCCGTCTCCAGCACTAAAAACACCTCCAGTACACCAAGTGCTTTGCGCGCCGCTGGCACATGTTCCCGAAAGAGATGACTTTCCGATGGCACCGGCAAATGCCCCCGTAGAAAGAACAAACCTTTGAACTCTTCTATTGGCAGAATCGACAACATACAGACGATCATTAGTTGCATCGACGGCAATTCCATACGGCGTATTAAAGGCCCCATCGACAGCACCGGTCGCGGGAGTTTCCGCTGGCACAATGAGGTCAAACGCCGTCCGAACGGACACATTTGTTTTTCCAATGAAATGGTAGGTAAAATCCACCACAAGGTCCTTAATATAAAAAGGCCCTAAATTATATATTCCATAAGAGAACGCCGGAACCAAAAAGACAAAAGCAAGAAGTCCTTTTGCGCAGTTCTTCAAGACATCTTTTATCATTGGTACCCCGTACTCCAAGAGATAAAGCAATAGGTGGTCGACGCCAGAGTGGTTTTTACAATGTTATAGATCGTTGTGGTATTTAATGTCGTCGTCGAATTCGGCGGATTAAACTTCACATTTGTACAATTCGTAAAAGTGTACTGCCGCGAGGCCGGGTCTGTAACAATCAGAAGATACGAACCCCCATCCCTCATATTATCCAATGTGATGTCGGTGCCGCCGACATTTTCCAGAATCTGGGTATTGCCGCTATTGAAGTTCACGGTAGCCCCGCTGCTGATCACATTTTGATTTGTATAAATTTGACCCGAGGTATGAAGATTCCCTGTTATATCCAGAGATCCACTCATGGTATCGCCAGATTTTGCAACATAGCCATTCAGGTTCGCAGCGATTTCAACACCTCCCGAGGAATGAGTTATGCTTACACCAGAACCTGCTGTAAGCGATTTATACTCCATTCCCGATGCATCACTTTTCATTCCAAGAATCTGATTGGCCGTTCCTGCTGAGGTCAATCCCGTGCCACCTTTGGCGATCGCCACCGTATTCAGAGTCAAAGAATTAGAGCCTGCGGATGAACTTACATCGCCCGTCAACGCAGGTAAACGATCCACCGGCAAAACTCCTGCGGAGAGAGCTGTCCAAGGAAGGCTGCCGATATTTTGACAGGTAAAACGATCCGTTACCACACTCCACACCATTGACTGCGCGGCACTACACAGCGGATCTGGAATCATTTGATTGGCGCCCCACTCGTTGCGAATATCTTTCATTCTCACGTACTGAGGTTTCCAAGCCAAACTGCCATCATCCCAAAGAAGCACTTGTCCATCGGAGGGTGCCGAAGCCGTCACAGTACGCCCTCGCAGTCGTTCCACCGAAGTGCTCCCTTGAGTCCCGGTCACATCACCTCCCAGGGAGCCCGTAAATCCTGTCGAAGACCCTAAGGTCTTAACACTGGCTCCATCATAGTACTTAATCTCATTACTCGCGGAACTGTACCACATCTGTCCCGCCACTGGAGATGACGGATCCGAAGACGCTGCCGGAAGACTTATCCCCGCGGCACTTGATTTCATATACTGGGCACTCACTCCATTAATCAGGTCCATCAGACTTGAAAAGTGTGCTGGAGTTAAAGACGAAATACTCTGTGGCCCCGTCGTGGGATCCTCTACCCTCAAAAGAGTGTCCCGATGAAAACCTCCCACCTGCTGAGCTTCAATAGCCATGGGCACAAAATTAATTTTCTGCACCGGCATCGCCTCCCAGCCGCTGAATGTTCCATCGTTAAAATAAAGTCGTATCGTTCGCCCCTCAGAAGGACCCGTCGGAGTATAATCAGTTCCGGCAGTACACTGACCTGATGAAAAATTAAAAGTTCCTCGATTCGCAAAAATACGATCTATGCCATAACCGCTCGAATCCGTTCTAACCCCCGAACCATCGTTAAGAGTGATGGCAAAGAAACCTCCGCTAGCAGTTAAATCTTTTGTCTGAACTTC
>JANJTG010000061.1 GCA_024711265.1 Bdellovibrio sp.
CAATTAGCTCGTCTTGAAATTCGCCGAAAAAACTTTTCGTTGTCTCGCAAATACTATCGCCGCGCTGAGATGCATGCTCGTCGCAGCAACTTTAGAATCACCGAAGCCGTCGCTCACTATGGGCAGGCTTTAACCTCGCTCCTTTTTAATGATCATACTTTGGCACAGAAGCATCTGAGACGAGCCCGCCAACTGGTCGGCGGCCGATCAGAGATTCAAAAGAGTCAGAAGCTCTTACAGATTGAATTCATATTCGCCATTCACGATAGAAACTATCCGCTTTGTCAAAAAATCCTTCAATTGCGTTATTCCTTGAATCGTAGATCTAAACTTCTAGTGGTGAATACGGTAAAAATGGCACTGCTTTTAGAGCGCGTTTCCCAGAAGGCCTTTCCCGTTCGAGACAGTTGGGTATTGACTGCGAGGAAGTACCTTAAAGTTCTTTCTCACAACGTCAATCAAGAGCAATTTCGCAAGCTCTCAAGAAATCCCAATTTACCCTTGGATCGTTTCGAAGATCTTTTGGACTATCTTATCCTATAATAAGACCAAGGAGGGACCTGCAGCCCTCTCCTTGGCATCATAACCGTTAATTCTTAAAAGCTCTTAACCACAAGGCATTGTCAGTTCCTCTGACAAAAACCAAAATTCTTTTTTGTGCGGAGGAACTCGCCCCTGGGCCGGACGTTAAGCCTCCGCCCAAAGATTCCCAACCGGACCAACCACCACTAAACCATATATGCCAAAGGGCATTGTCTGTTCCACGCACGAAAACATCCAGGCGGCCACTGCCCCAAGAGGTCACGTCAGGTGAGGACGTTAAGACTCCACCCAGGGACTCCCAACCGGACCACCCTCCGCCGCTAAACCACTTGTGCCAAAGAGCATTGTCTGTTCCGCGCACGAAGACATCCAGACGGCCACTGCCCCATGATGCCGCTGCGGGATCAGACGTTAAAACTCCGCCCAAGGACTCCCAGTCGGACCATGCTCCACCGCTAAACCACTTGTGCCAAAGAGCATCGTCAGTACCTCGCACGAAGACATCCATTCTGCCTGATGCCCAACTTGCAGCCGCAGGGCCAGAAGTTAAAACACCACCCAATGATGCCCACGCAAACCAAGTGCCATTACGAAATGAACGAACCCACAAGGCGTTATCGAGTCCTCGAGCAAAAACATCAATACGATTCGTTCCCCGGCAGACCGCCGCAGGTGACGATGTAATAATTCCTCCTAAGGAGGCCCAAGAACTCCACGCATTACCATTCCAGCTCTTGAACCAAAGGGCATTATCAGTTCCCCTTACAAAAACTTCCGTTCTATAGCCCGGTCTGGAACAAGAAGCGGGGTCCGATGTGGCGACGCCACCAATAGTCATCCAATCCGACCATCCCGGCATCGTTGGATCCTCATGTCGGGGATCTACCTGCAGCGATGGCGCAGACGGGGGAAGTTGTATAACACCCTCGCTAGTCTCAACAGCAGCAGCATTCCTTGAGAATGCCGCCAACATCAAAGACAGAAAAAGCAGTTTGCTAAATTTGAAACACATATATCCTCCTTTATTTTTGGGGTGACTGAAAATCTCAATCGCCACGGTAGCCAATGAGAGGGTTCTCATCCAGATCTATCTCGGAGTTTGCTAAAAGGCTTTCTCGCCTCTGCTAAAATAAAAAAAGCATCTAGGTGTTAGTACGGGTGACCCTGTCGAGTGAAAGTACAAAGTAGAAAAATTGAAATTACTTATGTAACAACGAAAAAGAGCGTTAAAATTATTCTGTAAGAATATTCTCAAAAAGAGGGCTGTCTATGAATAAAAATATCCTTGTGATCTACTACTCTCGATCTGGAAACACCCGCAAGGTGGCAGAGGAAATTGCCCAAAAACTTCATTGTGATCTTGAAGAAATTCAACCGCGGGTTTCATATTCAAAAACTTTTTGGGGCTACCAAAGAGCGTTGATTCATGCAAGCTTCAAAAAGAAACCCGAGATTCGCATGGTGCAAAGTCTTTTGGAAGACTACGATCTTATCATCGTGGGAAGCCCTGTCTGGGGCAGCTCTCTTTCCGCCCCGATTCGTTCGTTTTTTGACCGCAACAAGGATGAACTTCGAAATGTGGCGTTCTTTTTAACTCAAGGAGGCGAATTTGGACGAAAGAAAGTCTTTTCTCAGATGAAGGAGCTCTGTCACAAGACGCCTTTAGCGACCTTGGCAGTGACAGAGCGTGACGTGCGAAGCGGAAAATTTAAAGAGCAAGTCTTGGAGTTCATTACAAAACTCAATCTTGAACGACCCGAAGCGACGGCAGAAATTCCTAGATCGTTAGAGCTTTAAGGCTTTCTCCAGTTTATCGAATGAACCCGTCCACCCTTGAGTCATACCAGCTCTTGAGTCGGCAAAGGTCTTCATCTCTTCCGGAGTCGCGGCCCCATATACTTCCCAAATCACGGTGACTCGAGTTTGATCAGGGCCTTCCTCCGCGAGCTGCACCGTTGTCAACATGGTCTCAGGCCAAGTCGGCGCCAAGGGATGACGAGAAATCTTTTCGTCTTTATCGCAAAACTGCTGCGTATAAGTAATACGATGAGGTCGTTCTATTTCCTTATAGCTTGCTCGCCCGTACATGGTGATGTCGGTGTTATTGGTCATAACGTAAAATGTGCTGCCACCAGGCTGGATATCAGAGCGAAGAAACTTCATAGAAAATCCAGTCGGCGAAAGCCATTGAGAAAACTGTTCCGGCTTTGTCCAGGCGTCAAAAACCCTATCAATGGGGGCTTCAAACGAACGATTGATCACGAATATTTCTTTATTGCCTGACTCTTTTGCCAAGTATTCTGCCAAGCGATCCCACGTAGAGTCTCCACCGGCCTTTTTAATAAACTTTCTGGTTTCTTCTGCGGCCTCGGGAGTTGGAAGGGCCATTGTCATATCCATCAGAGTCTTGCCGTTTTCTTCAGAAAAATTAACAGTCACTCGAAAAAGAGGCTTCTGAATATCATTACCACCATGGTCGTACACCATACGGCGGTATCTATCTACTTCAAGATATTTCGTTTTATTCGGATAATCGACCCCGTCAGGTCCATGCATGGTGTAGATCCAGGTTCCTCCGCCTCTTAGATCTTTACTCTGAGTGGTTAAGGTAAATCCCCGCGGCCCCCACCATTGAGCGACTTTTTTTGAATCTTCCCATGCGTCCCACACCACTTTCACCGGGGCCTCATAAATTCGCATCACTTTGATTTCGTTCGATCTATCTTTTGCGCCCATGTTGATTCCTTTCATCTAACGAGGGGGACATGAAGAAAATTGACGAGAGTCATCTTAACAAGATCTTTTGGGGAGTAAATGTGATTAGCTCAATCTTTCAGAAATGAAAGGTTTTGTGAGAGCACATTTGCACTCAGACAAAACATGGACGCCCTTGAACCAATATTGTGGGCACCTTTGCCTGATGTCTTTCCCGTCCACACCCTTAAATCCTCTCTGAGAGCGAATTTAAGAGGACTGACCTAGTAAAGTTTTTTGACCATAGAATTCTGAATCTCCCTCTAAAATATCAGAAATAACGTCCGATACGTTCATTATGGCAGAATGTACTTCCAGACCCATCGTCGCAATATTCTTTGCTGGATATATCCTCCTCGGAACGGGATGCGGGCTCTCGGCTTCAATTCTTGGCAGTCTCTCAAAACAAAATGATAAAGTGATTACCTCTCCCGCGGAACTCCCTCCGGTCAATAGCAGCAATCAAGGTTCTTTTCCACTTTCAGGAGAGTGCCCGACAGGGGCCACCTCGATCACCCTGGGTGCCCCCGTTGATCTAAAGTTAGATTGTCAAGATGGTCACTTCTCTGTGACTTTGGATCTGAGCACCCTTCCTGAAGGAACGACCTCTGTTTCTGTTACTCCCGACATGGGCGTCCCTACAAAATGGGATTTTCTTAAAGACACCATCGCACCGACCTTCAGCTTAGGCTCATATCCAAGCTATATTAATCTAGAAAATCAAAATCAATTCCCTGTCTCGGGCACTTGTTCAGAACAAGACGAGCATGTGCAGATTCAGGTTCAATCCATCACGACGAAAATTCAGTGCAATCAGGGAATCTTTTCTGGAACGATTGATCTGTCTTTTCTTTCTGAAGGAACTTATAGCGGACAACTGACATTTCAAGATGCCGCCGGAAATACCGTCTCTCAGAATATCCCTTTAATAACGAAAGATATCACGCCTCCGGGCCCCACAACGGTGACCGATCTTCCCGGAAACCCTTCTCCTCTTTACTTGCTGGCATTGACGATTCAAAGTGCTGGCGCCACCGAATACCAGTACTTGCTCGGGCCCAGCGCCTCGACCGATTGTGCCCAGCGATCCGCGTATCAGCCTAAGCAAAGTGTTTCCACTTTGCTCAATGAAAACATCAACGCGCTGGCAGATGGTTCACTTAAGCTCTGTGTTTGGACTCTAGATGACGCTGGCAACTATCAAACAACTCAAGATATTTTCTCTTATGTTTGGACAAAAGACAGCACTCTTGCTCTTGGTATTCTCAGTGCCTACTCACCCGCTGGAAGCCCCAGCAACAGCACCATCGATCGCACGCTGACCGTCTCCGGCGTTAACATTGTCAGCTACAAAGCTGTGAACGTGAAAAACGTCTCTTGCGCAAGTGCGGACTTCTCCTCTGCCGTGGAAACTCCCATCGCAACATCATGGACCCTAGACGTGGGCGCTGGCGATGGAACTTATCGCGCCTGCGTGTTGGGGAAAAACTCTTTAGGGAACTGGCAACCCACATCCAGTCCCAGCTCATCATCGCCACTGATTCTTGATACCACAGCGCCGACACTGACTCTCTCGTCGACAGCAACAGATCCAACTCCCCTCGCCAATTTTACTGTTACGGCAAGTTTCTCTGAAGATGTCACAGGCTTTTCATTGAGTGATATTATTCCATCTAATGGCACAGTGAGTTCACTTACTGGGGGGCCTCGCAATTATACATTCACGGTGACACCAACAACCGATGGCACCGTCAGTCTTTCCTTCGGAAGCTCTTCAGTTCAGGACTTGGCGGGAAATGCCAATATAGCCACAGCCACGTTTTCTCGAGTGTATGATGGAACTCCTCCCACCGTGAGTATTGCCTCTTCGGCCTCTTTAAACACCCCCACATCGCCGATTCCTTTTACCGTGACTTTCTCAGAGGCGATTTCGGGATTTGCGACCACCGATCTGACCGTAGGTAACGGCACTGTCACTCAGTTCACCGGCGGACCTACTGTCTTCAATATAGAGGTGACGCCTCTTCTTCAAGGCCCCGTTTCTTTGGATGTGGGAGCCAACAAAGCTCAAGACTCTGCGGGTAATGGAAACACCATGGCCAGCTCTAGTATTTCACGCACCTACGACAGCGTGGCACCCTCAGTGACTCTTTCCTCGGCGTCCTCCACTTACATCAACGGCCTCTTCACGGTCCAAGCCGTCTTCAATGAAGCCATTACCAACTTTGATTCGTCAGACATCACTCTGGCGAATGCCAGCATCAGTGCCTTTTCCGGTGGCCCTACTCACTTTTCATTCACAGTCACACCCACAGGACAAGGACAAGTGGAGGTGAGTATCACCTCAGGCATTGCGCAGGATAACGCCGGAAATATCAACAATGCCTCGTCAACACTGATTCGCCAAAATGACAGCATCGCCCCGACCCTGACTCTTAGCACAACGTCTTCCAATCCGACGAACTCGGGCTTTTCTGTCACTGCGACGTTCTCTGAAAATGTGACGGGATTTACGGCTTCCGACGTGGGAATAGTGAATGGAAGTCTTTCAAATTTTGCCGGGGGACCCAAGATTTACACTTTCGATGTCATACCTGCCAGCGATGGAACAATCACGATATCTGTGAACTCGGGAGCCGCCAAAGATGGAGCAGGACTTGATAACATCGCAGCGGCAGATCTTGTAATGACCTATGACAGCACCATGCCAAGCGTGACTCTCACGTCGGCAGATCCTGAACCCACCGCGGGACCTTTTTCAGTGACGGCAACATTCTCTGAAGATGTTATGAATTTTACCGCGTCTGACATCCTCGTCCCGAAGGGCACCGTTGCGAATTTTTCAGGCGGACCTCAAGTTTACACCTTTGATGTCACACCTCTTGTCGATGGTGTGATCTCTGTAGTTATTCCTCCCGGAGCGGCGACGGACCTCACTGGAAGTCCCAACCTTCTTGGCAGCATCAGTCGCACCGTGGACACAAGCTCCCCCACAGTCATTATTGCTTCTCCGACTTTGGAAACGACCACCTTAGATCCCATTCCCTTTGGTGTGGTTTTCTCTGAAGATGTCGTAAATTTCCAAGAAAGCAAACTTCAGGTGACCAATGGAAGTGTCTCTAACTTTACCGGCACCGGCAGTAGTTATCGTTTTGAAGTCACGCCTTCCACCACAGGTCTTGTCACCGTATCCGTGGCGGCAGGGGCTGCCGAAGACCCACTGGGAAATCTTTCTTCAGCGGCGTCTTTGACCCGCAATTACAACCCCACGTCACTCACCGCCACCTTGGCATCGCCAACGTCTGCAATTTTTTCTTCTGGAGTTATGCAAGTCACGGTTGTGTTCAACCAAAACACATCCCTGGTCGCGACTGATCTCAAGATCACAAATGGAACTCTAGCGCAAATCACAGGATCGGGTGCAAGCTATACGGTAGAGGTGACTCCGACCGCGCAGGGCTCAGTGGAGGTTCAACTTCTCAGCGTCGAGGATCATCCTCGTCTTTCTCGTCTTTATGATTCCCAACCACCCACCGCTCCTACGGGGGTTAATGTGGACGATATCAATGCCACTCTTTTTGAGACTCCTCACATTTCTTGGAGTGGGGATTCTGATGATGGCACGGAAGGCTCTGGCGTCGATCACTACGAAGTGGAGATCTTCAATCGTTTTAATGAACTTGCCAAAGCCGCGACAACGATAACCAATGGCCAATCACTTTCAATCAACTTACGCAGCCAAGAAGACTATTACGCCGTAGTGAGGGCTGTCGACAAAGCCGGAAATGTCAGCGCTTGGTCTTCGCCCACGGATCTTTGGACGATCAATCGTCGCATTATTGTCGCCGGAGGAAGACGTTTCTGCTTCATTCAAATGAATGGGCAGTTGAAATGCTGGGGGGACAACACACTTGGGGAACTGGGCCTTGGCGACACCAATCACCGGGGCGATGCCGCCGGTGAAATGGACACTCTCCCAGATATAAATTTGGGTACTGGAAGAACTGTTAAAAAAGTGGTTCTTCACGCCAGTGCCACTTGCGCGATCCTAGACAACGATAAACTGAAATGTTGGGGCTATCGCAGCGTTGGCATTGGTGTAGCTTCCAACGTGTCTATCGGAGATTCCCTCACTGAAATGGGGGACAATCTTCCCTATGTGGATTTGGGAGTTGGGCGAACCCCTAAAATGTTGGTGATGGGAAACAGTGCTTGTGCCCTTCTTGATGATGAAAGTATTAAGTGCTGGGGCGCTAACTCCGACGGGCAGTTAGGCATTGGGTCCACGGCTTACCAATCAGAACCACAACTTCACTTAGGTTTCGGCGCTGGCTTTCAAGTAAAGAAAATGGTTTCGTCTGATTTTGTAGCCACCACCTGCGCCCTTTCGACGGCGGGAGCAGTGAAGTGCTGGGGATCTGGGTCTAATGGTGCCTTGGGAAGTGGTGGGACCACAGCCCTCGGCACATCGGCTGCCCAAATGGGAGCGGCTCTTCCTGCTTTGCAGTTTGGGACGAATCGAACCGTCAAAGACCTCTTTGGCAGCGACGGAAGTTTTTGCGCTTTACTTGATAACAACGCGCTAAAATGCTGGGGGCGCGGCAACGGGGGTGTCCTGGGAGTCGGGGACACGAATGACCGCGGTGACACCGCCAACGAAATGGGCGACAACCTGCAGACCGCCCTTCTGGGAACGAGCGTGATTCCCTCAATTTCATTCCCCAACTCGACGGCTCAAACAAACTGCGTAATGATGACAGACGGTAAAGTAAAGTGCTTCGGTTTTATGGGAATATCTCTGGGTTATGGTAATAATACTCAAAGATACCTCGTGGCGAACATGGGCGACAATCTTCCCTTCTTAGATTTTGGTTCGGGTCGCAAGGCTGTCGATCTCGCAGGCATCGGGACCACAACCTGCGCCACGCTCGAGGACAAAACCTATATCTGCTGGGGATTAAGTCCCAATGGACAACTTGGACAGGGAAATGTTCTGATTATCGGGGACAATGAAGCTATCACCACTTTCATAGCCCCTTCTTTCTTCTATAATCTAAAGATGATCATCACTCCTCAAAACGAAAAAGTGACGATCAATACGACAAAGATCTTTCAAGGCTCTGGGGGATTTGCTCCTTACACTTATGCCCTCACCTCGGGCATTGGCAGCATCAACGCAACCACGGGAGAGTATTCCGCACCTGGAACAACCGGCACAGCAACGATTCAAGTCACAGACAGCAAAGGCAACACAGCCAGCACCACGGTATTTGTTACGGATTGTATCGCGGGATCTCTGGCCTACAACTACACAGGAACAATGCAAACCTTCACAATGCCTGCAGGTTGCACCAAGGCGACCATCAAAGCATGGGGCGGCGGCGGAGCTGGCAGCTTACAGTTTAACACTTACGGAAGCTACGGTGGTGGCGGTGGATTCGCGAAGGGCAGCTTGACCATGACCTCGGGCGAACAGCTTTACGTCTTTGTCGGCGGAGGTGGTGTTGTCAATGGAGCCGGTGGATATAACGGCGGCGCCAGCGCGGGACCTACCATGAGTGATCCTTACAATGGCACAAATCCAAAAGCCGGCAGCGGTGGCGGAGCCAGTGATGTGCGCCGAGGTGGAACGACCTTGAGTGATCGTATTCTTGTCGCTGGTGGTGGCGGCGGTGCGGGCTCCTGCTATCTCATGTACAACAACACTTGCACTGGCGGAGCTGGCGGTGGTGCCAGTGGTATTGGTGGATCCATGCACAACGGAACTGTTTACATCAATTTGGGTTTTATCTCTGGCACCGGAACAATCAGTGGTTATGGGGGTCGAGGCGGAACAGTCAGCGCCGGAGGTGCAGGAGGAGTTTGCACAGCCTGTTCGGGCAACTCTGGAAGTGCTGGCAGTTTTGGTTTTGGCGGAGCCCCCTATTCTGGAGTCAGCGTCATTCCTGGTGGCGGCGGAGGAGGCGGCTACTATGGCGGTGGCGGCGGTGCGGGTTGGTCTGGTGGTGGCGGTGGAGCCTCTTATGTTGGAGGTCTCACGAACACAACGACAAGTGCCGGATCCGGAGCTGGTGCGGGGAACAGCGTTGACGCTGATGCCAGTGGCGCAGGCTCAGGGGGAGCCACCAATGCACAAGGTACTGCCGGTCGGGTTGTCATCTATTACGAATAAGATTTCAAATTTCCTTGGCTGGTCTTGACCTTTTTTTGTTGAACAACCATATTCTAGAGCCATGAAATTAGTCTCATGGAATGTGAATGGTCTGCGCTCTGTACATCGAAAAAACTTTCGCGAATGGTTCGAGAAAGAAAAAGCCGACATCGTCTGTTTGCAGGAAATAAAAATAAATGACGAGGTTCTGCAAAAGGATGAGAACTTTTATCATCCCGCACGTTATCATTCCGCCTGGGCTTTTGCAGAAAAGGCCGGATATTCGGGATTGGCACTGTATTCTCGCAAAGAACCTGACGACGTTCGCGTTGGACTCGGCATTCCCAAATTTGATAGCGAAGGAAGATGGCTTGAGGCCGATTTCGGTCCTTTGACATTGGTTAATAGTTATTTCCCGAACAGCCAAAGAGATCATGCTCGCCTCCCCTTCAAACTAGAGTTTTGTATTGCGGCAGAAAAACGACTGGAGTCTTTGCGCAAAAAGGGCCGTGAGGTCATCATCTGTGGTGATTTCAACATTGCTCACAAAGAAATTGATCTGCGCAATCCAAAAACAAACGTGAACAATGCAGGCTTCTTACCCGAAGAACGTGCATGGATGACAAAGTTCCTCGAAAAACTTGAGTGGGTTGACAGCTTTCGCAAGTTTGAAGCAGGACCTGATCACTACACGTGGTGGAGTTATCGCCCGGGAGTTCGCGAAAAAAATATTGGTTGGCGTCTTGATTATTTTTTGGTGAATAAGGAAGCTTCGGATCGCTTAAAAGCAGCGACTCACCATTCCCAAGTTATGGGTTCTGATCACTGCCCAGTGCAAATCACTCTCAAGAAATAAAAAAGCTTAAAAAATATTCCATTTTGAAGATCCTGCCGATAAACTCCGGCCATGATTTTGACTACAAAAGAATTTCTAAAAAAAGGCTTTGAACCCAAACATCTGGTCTCCATCTTCTGTTTGCTGGTCCTCTTGGTCAGTAAACCATTTTTTGAAACAAACTTTTTGATATCTATTCTGGCAACGGTCTTTTTGGGCGTTTCTGTAATGACCTCCGTCCACCATGCAGAAATTATTGCCCATAAGATTGGCGAAGGACTTGGGACACTGGTTCTAGCTTTGAGCGTGACCATTATTGAGGTGGGGTTGATTGTCTCGCTAATGGGGCAGGTCACCGAGGGGGCCAATGTTCTGGCTCGAGATACGGTCTTTGCGGCGGTCATGATCATCACCAACGGTATGGTGGCTTTGTGTTTGATACTGGGAGGTCTTAAATACAAAGAGCAAGAATTTCAAGTGCAAGGATCTAAAAGTCTTCTTGTGGTTTTAGTCACCTTGGCCATCCTTGTTTTTGTTCTTCCCAATTACACTTCAACCACGGCGGGACCGACCTACAATCCTCTTCAACTTGGTTTTATTGGGATTATTTGCATTCTGCTTTATTTGCTTTTCATTTTCTTACAAACCACAACTCACAAAGCCCATTTCGAACCGACAATCGAAAAAGATGTGATTTCAGAAGCCCCCCCTGTGGAGCATGAAATCTCAAAGGTCGATGCTTGGCTCAGTTTTGTTTCTTTGTGTGTAAGTCTGATCGCCGTGATTGGTCTTGCGAAACTGATTTCACCCATTATTGAATCGGGAATTGCCTATATCGGTGCCCCCAAGTCGACGGTGGGACTTATTATTGCCGCGATCGTATTAGCACCGGAAACATGGGCCGCGGCCAACGCCTCCCGGGCCAATCGCCTGCAAACCAGTTTGAATCTAGCTCTGGGTTCGGGAATCGCCAGTATTGCACTCACCATTCCGGTGGTTATTGCCTATTCTATGTTCGAGGGGAAAGAGTTGGTTCTGGGACTCGATCCCAAGAATATGGTTTTCCTCACCATGACATTTTTTGTGGGGGCCATAACCTTGGGAACGGGAAAATCCACACTGCTCCAGGGAGCAGTTCATGGAGTGATTCTTTTAACTTACTTTGTGATGTCTTTTGTTCCGTGATCGCCGTGCAGAAGTTTTGAAAACCCCTGAGGCGGACTTCGCAGGAACTGCGGGGGACATAAAACAGTGGCTCCCAATTTCGCAGCCGCATGCCAGGGCCATCGCGGATTGTATAAAATAGTTCGAGCAATGGCGATGGCATCGGCCTGTCCATCTTGAAGAATCTTTTCTGCTTGTTCTGGTTCAGTGATAAGACCCACGGCTATTGTGGGGATTGCGGCTTCTTTTTTAATTCGCTCGGCAAAGCCCACTTGATAGTTCGCCGCGACCGGAATCTGCTGATGGGGATCAAGCCCACCAGAACTCACATGAATCGCCACACATCCTAGTTCTTTCAAATGACGACTGAAAGTGATGGCCTCTTCCACGTTCCACCCGCCTTCAACCCAATCTGTGGCAGAGATACGAATCCACACTGGGATCTGAGTCGGCACAGCTTTACGAACTGCTGCAAAGACTTCTAAAGGAAAACGCATTCTGTTTTCTAAACTTCCACCATATGAATCCGTACGTTGATTTGAAATTGGCGAAAGAAACTGATGCAACAAATATCCATGGGCCGCATGAACCTCGATGCCTTGAAAACCAGCGCGAACGGCTCTTTCAGCAGCATCCGCAAAAGCGTTCTTCAATTTCTCAAGATCTGACGTGGTGAGTTCCTTCGGAACGGTATCCTCGGGATAAAACGGCAAAGCGGACGGCGCCACTGTTTGCCAGCCATTTTCTTTCGTGGCGGGAATTTGTTTTCCGCTATACCACGGCTTATCTGAAGAAGCCTTGCGACCCGCATGGGCAATTTGAACCGCCAATGGCATAGAAGAATATTTCTTAACCTCTTTTACAACATCCCTCAAAGCAGTCTCGCAGGCGTCATTGTAAAGCCCGAGGTCCCCCCAGCTAATACGTCCTTCGGGAACAACGGCTGTTGCTTCAACGATAAGAAGTCCGGCCCCGGAATGCGACAACTGACCTAAATGCATCACATGCCACGACGACGCCTGCCCGTCTTGTGCTGAGTACTGACACATGGGCGCGATCACAATGCGATTATTGAGTTCAAGATCTCCTAATTTCCATTTTTCAAAAAGTTTTGCCATAAAATCGATTCTTTATTTCTTTCGGCTGGCCACATACGCAGCAGAAATTTCGGCCGCCACTTTGGCGTTGTTCAAAACCAGTTGGATGTTTGTTTCTAGACTTTTACCGGCGGTCAGCTCTTTCACTTTACCCAGTAAAAACGGCGTTGAGTCCTTCCCCTTTATCCCTTTTTGGTTCATCTCGTGAAGGGCATTTTGTATCACCGTTTCCATTTCTTTAAAATCCAGCGAGTACGGATGAGGCACGGGGTTTGCGATCACAACGCCGCCTTTGAGTCCCAATCCCCACTTCGCATGCAGAATTTCAGCCATTTGTTCTGCCGAATCAATCTGGGCATCGACCTTAAATCCACTTTGACGAGTATAAAAAGCAGGCAGTTCGGAGGTCTGATAACCTAATACGGGAACGCCTTTTGTTTCTAGATACTCGAGGGTTAAACCGATATCTAAAATGGATTTTGCTCCAGCACAGATCACGGCGACACTTGTCTGCGCCAATTCTTCCAGGTCTGCTGAAATATCCATGGTGGTCTCGGCCCCGCGATGCACTCCACCGATACCGCCCGTTGCAAAGATCGAAATTCCTGCAAGCTCAGCAATGATCATGGTGCTGGCCACGGTCGTTGCGCCGTCTTTTTTTTGCGCCACAATGACGGGAATATCGCGACGACTGACTTTGGCAATCTGAGGACCTTTTTTTGCAAAGCTTTCGATTTCATCCCGGGTCAATCCCGCACGCAGAACGCCTTCAATGATCGCAATCGTAGCGGGAACGGCCCCATGTTCGCGAACTTTGTTTTCAACGGCCAAGGCCATTTCAAAATTTTGCGGATAGGGCATGCCGTGAGAAATAATCGTCGATTCCAACGCCACGACTGGCAATCCGGCTTTTATCGCTTTTTCGACTTCGTCAGAGAGTTGGACTTTATTCAGGCCGATAGTTGCTGATGTTTTCAAATAATTTCTCCATCCGATAATAGAGATCGGCGATGTATTTTTCAGGATCTTTACCAGATAGCATACAAGCCTCTTCAATCTTTTCAATGCATCGCAGGTCCTGACAGATCATGTACGAATAGCTGACCTGCGAACTCATCATCACCGACAACAGACCGATTTCTTCGGAGGTCCCATAAGCATGGCACCAACTGCACAATCCGCCGGTGGGTTCTCGACCGGGGGGAGTTCGCTTAAACACAACCCCGCGAGGCAGATCCCAACCCGGCACTTTAAAAACGAGGTAGGTATAAACCCCCGAGGGCTCTTTCCAGGTGAAGTAGGACTGCACATTCAGGGGAAAACGAAGTTTTTCCGGCAAGATCAATTTCTTCTGATCCTTGGGACGAAACGCCCCGATCAGCTCTTTTTCTGAAGCGATCGAAAAGACATTTTCTTTTCTAAAGTTATTCGATTGAGATAACACGCGGATCTCCCTGAGGGTTTAAGACTTCTCAATTAGATCATATTCTTGCACGGGACGGATAATAAAAAGTATGAGCGAAGCTCGAAACTTCTCTAGGGGGATTTTAAACTCATATAGGTCTCGGCAAAACCCTCATAGTGGCCACGGCCCGTCACCTCTCTTTGACGTGAGCGCCTAGTCCCTCGTATACTCAGAGATTATAGTTGTGGCCCCTACGGATGCCTCAAAAAAATTCTCTTTTATTTTAAGATAGGCAGGGTCAGAGAAGAATTTTTTGCTTTGCTCTTTACTGCCAAAAAAAATTGCAAACACTCTATTTATGGGCCTACCTTCTTCATTTTTAAGAACTTCGGATACCTTAAAATCGTACCTAAATCCACCCTCTGCCTTCTCTAGTAGTGGCTTCATTGCTTCACGGTATTGGCCATATTTTGAATCATCTTTTACTTCTAAGCCGACCATCATTTCGTAACTCATACTTCCCCTTACTTTAGTGAACCTTGGTTCATTTGTTTGCAAGTTGCAAAACAGATGACCCGCGCTGAAGATATTGTATTAATAAAAAGCAATTTGAAAAGTATAGATTATTGTTTGAACTGTTTGAAGTTAAGATTTCTGATAATATATATGACCAAAACCACCAGTAGGATTTATGGACACTAAAAATAAAATGTCATTTGATGTGCGTTCTAAATGGATAAGCCACCAAGAGAGCATTTCTTTCTGTGAAACAACCGGCAAAAATGCTTCACTCAAACTTGATACAAACTTACAAGGCACGGCCGACGCATTTAATCCGGCGGAGCTTTTACTCGCCGCCATTTCTGCCTGCATGATAAAGGGAATAGAGCGAGTTGCGCCAATCTTAAATTTCTCCTTTTCTGGAGTCGAAGTTAAACTTCACGGCATTAGACAGGACGTTCCCCCCAAAATGGAATCCATTGAATATGAAATAGTTGTCGAAACCGATGAAGATCAACATCGTTTGGATTTGTTACACAAAAACATACAGCAGTACGGAACAGTTTTTAATACGGTTACTTCCGGGACTAACTTAACAGGAACCATTCGAAGAAAGTAGCCCACTTCCGATACATTTTATTTCGCCGGAGGATTTCTGGAACCATCTCTATTTCCAACCTCTGTAACTAGGGCTAGCAATTCGGAAATGAGTTGTTATGAACCAATTCATGATTATCTGAACTTAGTGGACCGTGAAATAATGCAGAGTTCAAAAACTCGAGAGTCGATAGGATCCGGGGTCAGGCGGTAAACCTTAAGGAAGAAACGTATACTAACGGATACTCGGAACGCCACGCTGAAAACGGATTTTCCCATAAACCTCAAAACCCCGACGTTTACATACCCACAGCTCTTTAGCTCCTTCATTAACGACAATCGTCCCCACCCCATAAAAAAG
>JANJTG010000068.1 GCA_024711265.1 Bdellovibrio sp.
AGTATCTCTGGTTTTAGAGAAAAATCTGAACAATGTTTCAAGTTATCGCCATGAACTCGGGGCGGACTTCTATCCCAGTCTAGACACTACCTATGGATTTCGAGTGCAGCAGTATCGCATGAATGAGCGAGAGTCCTGGGAAGATCCTATCTCCAGCGTCTTTTCACGAAGTGAGATTCAGGAGATGTCGTTAACATTTGGGCACAAGGGCAGTGCAAATTGGTACTATGGTGGCGATGCGGCGGTCGACATTTACGAGGTAGAGCCAGGTCGCAGTACGACCGGCGGCAAACTGGAAGCTTTGGTGCGTTGGCAACGTGAGGGACAATTTGTGGAGTTGAATGCTTTTAAGTTTTCCGGCTTTGGTGGATGGGCGTTGGGAGAGAAGTTACGTTGGGTTCATCCCCTGTCGGACAAAATGGAATGGGAAGTGAGTCAGGAATACGTTGAATATGAAAAGATCACCAGCGCCCGAAGTGCCGCCAGCTCGACACAAGTGGGGTTCGCAACGTGGTTGTGGAAGCATTGCCGACTATGGGTGGCTGGCGAATACAATCGGAATAACTTCTATTCGCAGGATATTAGTTTTTTGAGTCGGTTGACGATTTATGACTGGAGGGAGATGTGATACGCTGGATTTTAATCTGGGTGTTCTTGCCGGTCTCTCTATGGGCTCGAACGGGGCTTATTCAGAAGTTTGATCATCAGTTTCATGAGACAAAAGTATTTTCCCAAAATAAGGTCAAATGTTCTGACTGCCATAATCTTGAGGAATCACAGAATCAGAAGATGACTCCTTTGGAGGCGTTGGCAAGAACCACTTTTAAAAAAAGCATTAAACAGATCTGCCATGATTGCCATCAGGGAGAAAGATTTCCGACAGCCCCGAAGACCTGCTACACCTGCCATGACAATCAGGATCGAATGTTGAGTATTAAACCGTTGAGCCATCAAAATGCGGTGTGGAAAAGTCAACATGCGACACAAGCTCGAGCGGATTCCAGGCAGTGTGTGAATTGTCATTCCGTCAATCAGTGCTCCAAGTGCCATAGCGCGCGGAATCCCGTCACGAATTCAAATCATTCTCGCAACTATAGGTACTTTCATAGTATCGAGGCGCGAATGAGTCCTCAGAAGTGCGATACTTGTCACAATAAGAACTACTGTGTGCGCTGCCATTTGGGGGGTGTGAAATGAGAGGACTGACCTGGATCTTCTTGGTATTGGTGATCGCGGGGTGCCAGAATTACGATCGGCAGACGGAGAACTATGGAACGGTATCTGAAGGGCCGGGAGGCATTAATATCATTATCAGTGAAGAGCATCAGGGCGGCTGGGGTCGGTCTGAGTGTTTGATGTGTCATAATGCCTCATTGAATGTCCATAGAAATTCGAACTCAGTGATTGATCCCGAAGCTTTGAATGAGGAAGTGTGGCGTAATGGAGGATCGAAATTCTGTTTAAAATGTCACGGCCCCAATGGAGTTGAGTAGTGTTTTGGCTGGCTGTTATTCTTAGTCACGGATTTATTTCTTTTGCGGGAGTCGAGCTCGCGAACAATGTCGAGTTGCGAGCGCGCCCCAGTAAAGCAATTTATTCACAGTGTGCCAACTGTCATCGTAAGAAAGATTATGCGTTGGTTCCGGGAAAGAAGCAGCCCCTGCGTGAGCATAAAAATATCAAACTGGCTCATGGGCAAAAGGAAATGTCGTGCAATCATTGTCACGATAAAAACAATCACAATTTTTTAAGATCCGAAGGAATTTCAAAGGTGAGTTTTCAGGAACCTTCTCGGGTTTGTTATCAATGTCACTCGGACGTTTATAAAAGCTGGGAAAATAATATCCACGGGAAAAGAATCGGATCATGGAAAGGTAAAAAGACCCAGTTTCACTGCACCGAATGTCACAATCCTCATTTGGTGCCATTTCAAAAGATGAAGGCGGAACCTCCACCTTCAAGACCTAAATACGGCATTCCCAAAGAGCGCCATTAAGAGCTATTCTTCTTCCTTGCCGAAGCCGATTTCGGGGAATGAGGACTCGGGCTCTTTTTCGTGACAAGACAGGCAGGTATCTAATGTCGGAACCTTACGTTTGGGATTCAGATGGCAAGAGTAACACGAGCCTTTTTTCTCGGGGTTGTTTTTAACATAACGGAAGTGCCGGGTGGAGCCATCGCCTTCTGCATTGATAAAGTTTTGACCGTGGGGCAGATCTGCGTGGCATGAGTTGCAAGCTACGAAGTGTTCAGGGTGGCGATTTTTAAAAGCTGTCGGTTCATTGGGTTTGTTTTCGTGACACTTCAGGCATTTGCTGTGGTCTCTTTCAAGAGGATTCTCAATTTCGGATTGACTGCTGCTGATCTTAGAAAAAGCCGCACCATGATTTTCTGGAAGCGCCCATTTTTTGTCGTGAGGATATTGATGACAATTAAGACAAGCCACTTTGGCGGATCCTCCTTTGAGGTCTTTGCCGTGGCAGGTGGTGCAGTTGTTTCTGTCTTCTAGATATTTGGATCCATGTTCTGTCGTTTGCTTGAAGTTTGCCGTGTGAGGGAAGGACTGGTGGCAGCTATTACAGGAGATTTTAGAAGAGCCCCCGCGATAGTCTTCTCCGTGGCAGGTCTGGCAGGACTTTGCGTTGGCTTGAAATATTTTACCGTGCGTACTGGTTTTAAAGGAGCTGGTATGGGGATAGATGTTCTCAGATTTATAGCTAACAACTAGATCCGAGTTGGATTTTTGTGGAGTGGATTTGTCTTCCTTTGAGCAGCCGAGGCTCAGAAGGAGACTTAGGGAGGTCATTAAAACGAGTGTTGCCATTCTTGCCATAAGCGATTCCTCACTTTACACACTTCAATATCAATTCTTATTCCAAATGCAGATGTTCGTTCTTTTCTCTCTGTTTCTTTTGTCTGTCAAAGTCTTTGGCAGTGACGACTTTTTTGCTCATCATGCCAGCCGGTGGAGAGCAAATGATCCGCAAGGATTTCAACTTTCACTCTCTCGATTTGCGCATCCTGAGGCCTTCGTGTATGACTCTCGCGACAATGGAAAAACCAATTATGCTTGTTCTTCTTTTAGGTGTGATGACCTCCCTTTCCTGGGCTGAGCCTATGGCCGTAAAGGGCGCGATCCGCCCATTGGTCAAAGAGGCCGAGTGCCTTGGGTGCCACTCCAAAACCTCTTCCATAACGAAGAAGAAAGGTCATAGAGACCTGAGCAGTAAGCACTTTCCCAAAAGCGGGACGTGCTCAAGCTGTCATCTTCCTGGTCAGGTCACAAAGTTGAGACTGCTGACCGGTGAACCTATTAGTTATCCCCAATCGCCCATTTTATGCGGTCAGTGCCACGGTCTTGTGAAACGTGATTGGGATCATGGCATTCACGGAAAAAAGATGGGATCTTGGACCAAATCTGGGGAGCCCCTACTTTGTGTTCAGTGCCATGACCCGCACACTCCGAAATTTCCCCTTATGAAAGCTTTGCCAGCTCCACGACAGCCCCAGTTGGGTATTAAAAAGGAAGAGTCCTATGGACAACACTGATAAGGAAAAGATCAACCAATGGTCTGAGCGAGTAAGTCAGAGGGTAGATAAGATATTGGACCAGTCAGTTGAAAGAAGAGGTTTCTTAAAAGGACTCTTGGGGACTGTGGGGGGAGCTGCGGCCGCTTCAACAGCGGCGGGTGCGATTGCCAGCGAAGTTTTGCCCGAGTCGGATTTTTCTTGGGAAAAGTTTTTTCAAGAACACTATAAAGTGATGACGGCTGAGGATAAAGAGAAAGTCTTTGCGCGAATTGAGACTGAAACAAAACGAAAATACGGTGTTGATGTCAAGGTTCGTGACCCGCAAGCCCTGGACGGGGTTAAGTTTGCTTATGGCCTTAATCTCTCTAAGTGCAATGGATCTCGCATGTGCGTCTATGCTTGCATGAAAGAGAACAATCAAAGTCGAGATCCGCAGATTCAGTACATCAAAGTCATTGAGATGGACATCGGAACTTTGAATCTTGAAAAGGGTGACATGTACTACGAAGGAGAGTCTGTTCCTAAAGCGGGAAAGTACTATCTGCCGGTCCAATGTCATCAGTGCGATAATCCTCCTTGTGCGAAGGTTTGTCCCGTGGAGGCGACCTGGAAAGAAAAAGACGGCATCGTTGTCATCGACTACGACTGGTGTATTGGATGTCGTTATTGTATGGCGGCTTGCCCCTATGAGGCCCGTCGTTTCAACTTCAGTGCTCCGAAAGTTCCTAAAGAAGAAGTCAATCCGGATCAAGGATACCTCAGCAATCGTATGCGCCCCAAGGGCGTTGTGGAAAAATGTCATTTCTGTTTGCACAGAACCCGTGAGGGAAAAAATCCCGCCTGCATGGAGGCGTGCCCAACGGGGGCCAGAAAATTCGGAAACATTCTGGATCCGAAAAGTGAAGTATCGATGATCCTAAAGACGAAGAGGGTTTTTGTTCTGAAAGAAGAACTGAATACCATTCCAAGTTTCTTTTACTATTTTGATTGAGGTTGCCGATGAAGTCCTATTTAAACTATTGGCTTAGAATGATCCGATGTGCGATCGTGGGACCTCCCATTTTTTATATTTGGAACAGCCTTCTGACGTTTCTTTTTTTAACTGGTGTTGTGGCCTACATTTATCAATTTCAAAATGGCCTTATTGTGACGAATCTCACGGATCAGGTCAGTTGGGGTGCCTATATTGCCAACTTCACGTTTTTGGTGGGGGTGGCGGCGGCCGCTGTATTGTTGGTTTTTCCAACCTATGTGTTGCATCGGGATGACGTGAAGGATGTCGTTTTGTTGGGAGAGTTAATGGCCTTTACAGCCATTACGATGTGTTTGATGTTTATTCTCGTGGATTTGGGGCGGCCGGACCGATTTACTCATGTGATGCCTGTTTTAGGGCGTTTGAATTTCCCGCGTTCTGTTTTAGCCTGGGACGTTGTGGTTTTAAATGGTTATCTGTTTTTAAATCTTCATGTGCCCGGTTATTTGCTTTATATGACCTATAAAGGCCAAAAACCCAATAAGTGGCTGTACATTCCCTTTGTCTTTGTTTCTATTGCTTGGGCGGTCAGTATTCATACGGTGACAGCCTTTTTGTATTCGGGTCTTGGCGGTCGCCCATACTGGAATACCGCGATTTTGGCGCCTCGTTTTTTGGTGAGTGCATTTGCCGGAGGTCCCGCGATTTTGATTATTGTCTTTACATTGGTGACTCTCTTTACGAAGTTGAAGGTGCGTCCTCAAGTCTTCGACATGCTTAAAAAAATTGCGATGGTGTTTTTGCCTATCAATATGTTTTTGTTCGGCAGTGAAATCTACAAAGAGTTCTATACGGACAGCGTTCATACCGAGTCCATGCGCTATCTCTTTTTTGGTTCGCATGGACACGCGATGTTGCAGCCCTACATTTGGGCAAGTATTGTGATGAGCTTCGCGGCGATGGCTATCTTTTATATTCCTAAACTTCGTCAAAACTCGAAAATGCTTATCTTTGCCTGTGTTTTGGCGGTGTTGGGGATTTGGATTGAAAAAGGGATGGGTCTTATTATTCCTGGGTTCATCCCAACTCCTTTAGGGGACATGGTCGAGTACACGCCGTCTGTTGTAGAATTCTTCGTGTGCCTTGGAATTTGGTCCTTCGGTGCTTTGTTATTCACGATTCTGGCTAAAGTCGCTGTGGCGATTCAAGTGGGGGAACTTCGTGAAAATTCTTAAGGCCCTTTGGAAAATATCGGGATCAGCTAAATTTGCGATACCTCTTTTGGGGGTTTTTACCTTAGCCATGATTGTAGGCACAATTATCGAGAGTCGTTTAGGTACTCATTATGCGATCCGGGCTGTCTACTTTACGTGGTGGTTTTTCTTAATACAAGCCCTGATGGTTTTAAGTTTAATCGTGGCGGTCCTCGATAGACTGCCGGTGAAAAAAAGACTTGCCGGATTTTATATCGTTCACGCGGCCATTGTTCTTATTATCGCTGGTTCGGTGGCGACGAAGATTCGAGGTCTGGATGGAGAGCTTCAGCTCAGCCCCGGGGAGCCTGCGCACTTGGTAAGAGTCAACGAGGATCAGATTTATATTTCAACTTCTGATAAAGAGTTCCATTTTTCTTTACCTTTCACAGTGATGTCGCAGGACCGTCAAGTGGAGTTATTGAATGAGGACGGTCTTAAAATTGAGATGCTGAAGTTTTATCCCTATGCCAGTGTTGATAAAGCGTGGGCTGAAGCCAAAGGGTCCTGGGCAACGGATTGGCTTCTTAAAAACGACGAGGTCGTGCAAAAAGTGGAATTGATGTATCCTCCTAGTTCAATCTTGTCGGATGAAGCTCAGTTGGGACCCTTGAAGATCAAACTTCTTTCTTGGAGTGATTTTAACGGAAAGACTAAAGTAAAGAGCAACGTGATGGCGACGTTGTACTTTAAAAATCAAGAAAAACCCGTGGAAGTTTCCCAACTGCCTGCAAAGGTTCGTCTTGACGACGGATCTTTGGTCCTTCTGAAGAGCGTTCATGTTCCAAAATCTTCAGTGCGCTTTATTGAAGTGGAGTATTCCGGAAAAACCTACAAGTTTTTCCCGCGGTATTCTGAATTTCCTATGTCAGAACATTTGGAGGTTGATAAAGGGTCTCCCATGCGGCTTGTAGGGAGTGATGTTCCATCCGGAGAAAAGAATCAGGTTCTGGTCTCAAGGGATGCCGAGGGGCGTATTTATGTCGCCTTTCCGGTAAAGGGAGTTTGGCAGATCTGGCCCTATTCTGACGATGGCCTCCGTCTTCCTTGGATGGATTTAAAAATGACCCTTTTAAAGCAACGTACTGATCAGAAGGCAGAGCTGACTTACGCAAAAGGCTCTGCACATAAAGAAAGTGAAAAGAACACGATGGCCGCTTTGGTGCGGATTTCAAAGGTTTTGGAGGGCGTTGAGGATAGCCAAGAGGTGTGGCTTTCTGATGCGACTCGGGAAGATTTCCTGGTTGGAGGCTCTGAGTTTTCCGGTTTTATCGGGAAGAAGTTGGTGAAGCTGCCGTTCACGTTGACTTTGAATGAGTTTAAAATGGAAACGAATCCAGGAACGGACGAAGCGGCGAGCTATGAGTCTTTCG
>JANJTG010000086.1 GCA_024711265.1 Bdellovibrio sp.
ATTGAGCTTTTGTCATAGTGATTATGGAGTTATCACGTGGGATAAATCGGGTCAATGTGAGGGCCCTTCAATTGACTTCCCTTCCCAGAAAAGCTTTAAATAGGTTATGTCAGAATCACACAGCTCGCACCCTCATCACTCGCATTCCCATTCTCACGGACATCATCACCATCATGCCCATGGCGCTGCTTTGGGTCGCATGAAAGTCGCTTTGGCGTTAAACCTGGGCTTTGCGTGTATTGAGTTGGTCGGGGGATTATGGACAAACAGTGTGGCGATTCTAAGCGATGCCCTTCATGATTTCGGGGACGCCTTTGCGGTGGCGTTGGCGATCATTCTGGAAAAGTTCTCTCATCGCAAAAGCGACGGGGACTTTTCATATGGTTATAGAAGATTCTCTACCTTAGGGGCTGTGGCCACTGGAATTATCCTTGTTTTGGGTTCGGTTTTCATCTTGATTGAATCCATCCCACGTCTTTTTAATCCGCAACAGCCATATGCGGAGGGGATGATTTTGCTGGCTCTTCTAGGGGTGGCGGTCAATGGGTTTGCAGCCTACCGTGTTTCCAAAGGGGAATCGCTTAATGAACGAATGTTGATGTGGCACATGATCGAGGACGTCATGGGTTGGGTGGTCGTATTGATCGGGGCGGTGGTGATGAAATTCTACCACCTTCCTCAGTTGGATGCTGGTATGGCCATCGCCTTGTCCTTGTGGATTTTGTATAATGTCTTTAGAAATTTGCGCGAGGCTTTAAAGGTTTTTCTGATGGCATCCCCCTCTCATATTCAAGTCGAAGAGATCGAGGCCAAAATCTGCCAGATCGCGAAAGTGGAGGGTGTTCATCATGGTCATCTTTGGTCTTTGGATGGTGAAAACCACATTTATACGGCCCATGTCGTTCTGTCTGAGAACTCAACAGTCTTGGATATGGAGCAAGTGAAGGAACAAGTGAAGAAGCTTGTGAAAGATTTTGGTATCATCGAGGCGACGATCGAAACAGAAATTTCCGGAAGTGCTTGCGTTGATCCAGAACACGCCTAAGCCATTTTTTTCAGAGTAAAAATCTCAAAATTAGATAGCTCTTTCTCAGACTGAAACAATGTAAATTGCAAGTCTGTTACATATCTCTGTGAGCATAAGTTTTCAGGACTTTCAACCGATAAGGAGGGTGGAAAACTAGGAAAACATTTATGCTTAAATCGGTACGTAACACAGCTGGAAATGTTTTATTGCAAATCTTGGTCGCTACCGCCGTGATGAGTACTTCTTTTTATTTTCTCACGAACTACGTGATTGGACAAAAGGAGCAGGCTGGAAAGACGATCAACGTTGTTAATCTGCGATTTGCTTTAAACAGTGCAATGGACTATGTCATTTTTGGAGTTCGTCAGAAGTATTGCTTCACGAACGACACTCTTCTTTTGAACGACAGTCCTGATAAGTGCAATCTTCAACATTCTGGAAGTATTGAACGGCTGATCATGTCTGCCGAACAAGAAAACTTCATTCGACAACTTGTCGCCAACGGACAGAGTGTGGGCCCCGTGGATGTTAATAACATCGCTCTTGCTAAAATTGAACGCTATATCCGAGTCTCTGATGCTTCGGCTCTCCATCCATTATTTCCAGTTTTAAAAAATTTGCGCATGGTTAAAGGCGAAGATGGGAAACCTGTTGCGATAGATGGTATCAGCGTCGAAATTATTCGCGATAACAGTGCTTACTTGCCGAAGGCAGGACGTGAGGTTTATCTTCAGCTCAAAGTTTCTCTGAAAACTGATAAAGCTGCCGAACCCTTAAAAATTGGAAGAACGGTTATGTCTCTAGGGTCGCAGTTGGTAATATATCCTCGTGAGGTCGGCTCTTTTGCGCTGTTAGTTCCGAACGATCTTCATCTTGATACAACTTGGGATGCAGGGATGAGTCCTGGTGATATTTCTATTCATAAATTTTCAAATCGCAAAGAGCTTGGCAACGGGCAGGGCTTGGTTTTCCAAAGCCCCGTTTTTGTAAATAGAAACATCCATCTTCCTCTGGATCAGGGGTCCGGAGAAGAGAATATCGGCGATACCCAGTACGCGGCTGTTACTTTTGCGGATCGGGTTTACCTTGGGAATGGGTGGGTGATGAGTAACGGGAATCGATACTCTCCGCGTTCAACGGGAGGTCTCCAGGACCGTTATTGGGCGGATGCGAGAACCTTTGGTGGATTTTTAAAAGGAATTGAAAATGACGGGGGATCGGATAAGGGTTTGGACTATTTTAAAGTCGGTCCTGGTGGTTCCGTATCTAGCAGCTTATCAGACAGCTTGGCTTTGATGAAACTTTGCACAGAGCAAGCAATGAATAATGCTTCTCGGGACAATCTCTTTAAGTCAGAGCTGGGTGCAAAATTAACGGATTCGAGTACTGATAACTTTGACTATCGTGCGTTTCTTTCTCGGGGGAATGAATTCTTAGCGCAGACAAATGCTCTGAAGATTAAAACGGACAACTGGGGGAACGGTAAGGTTGAGGTCGCAAATTCTCTGGTGCTGGGAGGAAACGCCGTCGTTAACCTCCGTATCGGCGTGGCCGATAAATATGCCGAAGTTCAGCTTCCTGCGAAGGGTTATGCGAAAGTCACGGTTCCGGTAGGGTCTGATCAACTTAGGTCGAAATATGAAAATGCACAGAAGTTGGCCGAAGATAAGTTGGCAGCCGAAAAAGCGAAATATGACGATTTGCTAAAGGACCTTGGCAATGCTCAGGCAAATTTGAAAAGCAAAAATGATGAGCTGGATGCTGAAGAATCTAAACCTGTGAAACCTAAAACAGGGGCAGATCCTAAAGTCGATTATCAAGATCCGGCGGTCATTTCGGCACTGGAAAGTGAGATCTCTACACTGAAAAGTCAGATTAAAGACCTGACGGATAATAAAATTCCGACACAGTCTTCAGCGGTCAATTTGGCAACAAGTAATGTCGATGCGGCTAAAGGAGATTATGGCAATTACATGAACGTGGTCGCCAATCCTCCAGTCATTGAGGTGACCACAACAAGATATAAATCTTTCTTTGGCTACGTCGCGCCTGATAAGATCAATGTCAATTTCACAGTTAAGAATTCCAAAAACTTTCTTTCGGCTGATGGGATTCTGGTAGCTCCCGTTGTCGGGATTCAAGCCTACGATGGTGGTTACTATCAAAGTAATCCGATTGAGCCCTCGAGTGTGAACTCGAACCTGTTAGGTTATTTGAACTTTAAATTTAACGGTTCGAAGACCGCTCTGGAAGCGCCCTATTCGGTGTCACGAAAGCCTGCTGAATCCGCCGTCGGTTTGACAGAATCTGACGTGGACTATGGTTCTTTAAGTCAACAATGTATAGATGCTCGGAACTCGGTATCAACACAATCCTTTGGTGGTGCAGGGTGGGGAACTGACTTCAGTGCCAGCACGCGTATTTCCTGGAATTTCGCCGGGGGGACGACGGTCGGAAAAGATCCGGGTTTGGATGAGTTGATCCTTAAAGATATGACTCGTTCAAACGCATCGTTTCAGGTGCGCTCGATTGTTGGCAAATGTGTGATTGAGTCTACTGCTGAGTTCGTAACAGGTTTTTTTACTTGTGACTTGTTAGAGATCAAAGCCCGATCAGCTCCTTTAAGAATTATTGGAACAGTGATTGCGGGAAAAATGAGAATTCACCCCGACGCCTTAAAGGCGGGCATCACCTGGAGTACGATCTACAGTCCTCAAGCCACCCAAGAGCTTCGGGCCGCAGGGATTCTTAAACCCCTAAATGGCAGTCGGAAGTGTGATGATAAAAACGCAGATCCAATTTGGCATCCGATTCCTTCAGTTCAGCAAGTGTCTGATCGTATGAGTTGTAATGCTATCAGTCTCAGAGCGGCAGCGGATCCTTTTCAATGGACCTCCGTGGATCCGGATTGTGGTTTGATGCCGGGTTCAACGTCTTCCAATACGACATGCAAACGTCGCCTGGTGCGATTCTACGTCGTCGAACAGTCCAGAGAGGGGGGCTTGTGATCTCCTTTAAAAG
>JANJTG010000095.1 GCA_024711265.1 Bdellovibrio sp.
TCAATATTGATTTGTTCCAAGGCCCACTGATCGCCAACAAGGGGATCAGTGATTCCAATGAGATTCAAATTTAAAGGACCAAAGGTTCCCCAGGAACTCTCTTCTTCAAAATGCACATCGGCGACGGGACTAAGCCCGGAAAGGGAAACTAGATCGTTGCAATGGAGTTTGAAAATATCTCCGCCAAGGTGAGGGTTGAGAACCGAGGACTGGCAACCGGAAATATTTTGCAGCAGCGTTTTATGGGAAGCTCGTACCAGCCACTGAGAAGACGCCAGGGCTGAGGACGGAAGGGTCATCAATTGTAGGGTCGTTAACAGAATGGATAACATTGTATTTACCTTTCTCTCACGTGGACGGGGCTAAACGAAGTATCATTTTATTGTTTCAGTCGGGCAAGACTATTCTAAATATCTATTCGCATTAGATGATCTCAATCATTGCTGATCTAAGGTCTTGAAGCCCTGCTGAATGTCAATTTCCTATGTTCGCGAGAAGGCCTCGGTTATACTTGAAGGACTGGTTTGGGAGGCGCTTCGATGACGAGATGGCTTTTATTTGGTTGCTTGCTTGTTCTGGGATGTACCAACACTTCTCAACAAAGGGGGATCTCCAGAAGCCCCGATCAAGAAGTCCTTGAAAAGCTCTATGCTGCCGAAGTGCAAAAAGATTTCTTGGCGTATCAACTCAAAGAGCTTTCCCAAAAAAGAGACCTTAAAGAAAGAAACAAGGGAGATGAGATCAGCAGTATCGAGTTGGACCGGCTTCGCGATGAAGAGTCCAAATTGCAAAATCAAGTCGATGCTCTGAATACGAAAATCGCAGAGTATAAAAGTCAATCGAAAGCTCGCAATCATTTTTCAGAACCTCAAGCTTTGGAGGTCTGGTTTGATCAACCTTGGCGTCAGCATCACGATGAAGTGATCGTGCATGATCTGGAAGAGTTTCCTCTTTATCAGGGGAAGCCGATTCGTCGAATCTCCCTTTCAACCAGTACGGCCCATACAGTCTTTCTACAAATGACGAACTACGTTTTGAGTTGGGATCTTAAGAAACTCACTTTCCGGGGACAACCTCTTGAGGACCGTGAGTTCAATGAGCTTACGACAGAGGTGCGCTGTGATAAAGATATCAAAGTTCATGGCTGGCTTAAGGCGACCAAGGTGATGGCGGGAAGCTCTTACACGTTTAGATGGTATGACTCGAGATTTAATGGGGCCCCTAAGCCTCTTTTGCAAATCAATGATCCTGAGACCCGTTGTACGGTGAAATTTGGTAAGGATAAAAATCATCTCAATTACGGATTTGATCTAATCCCAGAGCAGGCGGAGTTGGCTAAATTGTTTAGTCCCGAAAAAAAAGGTGAGATTTGCTTCTTGCCACAAACGGCGGGTCAAAGTGGGACCGTGAAATTCTTCCTGGATGCTCAACACAAGCAGACCACTTGTCCTATCGGAATTGATCAGTATAAAACCCTAGAAGATCCCATGGAGGGGCTCAACGCCAAGATCAGAATGCTCGTCGGTAAAGACCTAAGCGAAGAGTACATCAAAAAGGGCAATCCCCTGGCTCCATTGGATTTTTCACAAGCACCCAAACTTGACGCAATCTTGATTAGCTATCTTGTCTTTCGGGCGGACTTCAGTGGTCAGGTTTTGATGCAGGCTTTAAGATACCATGCAGATCGGGGAGTCTTCATTCGTATCGCCGTTTCTGACGTGATTTCTTTAGGGAAAGACCGTCAGATGCTTTTTGATTTTCAGGCGAAGTATCCTAATGTGAAACTTCTTTTTTATAAGTACAAACCTGAAGGAAAAGGCCTTAAGGATTGGCTAAATAGCTTCCATCGGACAAATCATATTAAATTCTTTATGACCTATTCGGCTTCACAAGATTCAGCCAATGCCGTGATTCTTGGGGGACGAAATATTCACGATGGATTTATCTTCGATCAACCAGTCTCAAACTATATCTCAAACACGACGGTTGTTAAGTATGGTGCAAAAGGGGATGAGGCCTGGGCGCGTTGGGAGGATTTTGAAACTCTCTTTGTTTCGCGAAGTTTGATTCATCGTTTTATGGGGCAGTTCTTTGCGGTCTTCCACGCTGATTACGAGAAGTTCTTTATTAGGCCTTTCTCGGTGGTGATTGAAACCGGAATGCCTCTGGATTCTGAATATTTGAATTTGCAGGATGATGAAATCTATCTTAGGTCTCTTGTGTCAGTTCCTTTTAAGGACGACATGCTTTTAGAGAGAACTTATGTGAAGCTCTTTGACTCTGCTGAGAGATCCATAAAGATTTCGACACCCTATTTTAATATTACGGACACAATGTTGGCGGCCATTGAGAGAGCTGCGGACAGAGGCGTGAATATTGAGTTGATCACCCGATTGGACCTTCACGGTGACACGGCGGATATCATTTTGAGTGACGTGAATAAAAAGTCCATCAATAAGATCTATAAAAGAATCAAAGTTTATGAATACACGACAAAGGGAAAGATTCTGCATTCCAAGTTGATTGTGGTCGATGATGACTTTGTTTTGATGGGTTCTGTGAATATGAATCTTCGCAGTTTCTTCCATGATATTGAAAACAGCACGATGATCTATGGAAAAGGTTTTAATAGAAGAATCAACCATCTGTATGAAGAATACAAAAAAGAGTCCCGTCTGTTGACAGAAAAACAGCGCACGATCTGGTGGAAGTCGATTGTGATCAATATGATTGGGACGGCCCTTTAATTATTCAAAGTTGTTGCTGGTGATTTCGCAAAGATAGCCCCAGGTTATGGGATCACCAGTGAAAGCTCCTTGAATGGCATTATAGTTTGTTATCGCGACAGAAAAGACGCGAGGTTTCTCTAGAACCTTCTCCGGAGTACCATAGAAATAGAAAGCTGTTTTCACGACGAGGGTTTCTGACTTTCCGATCACCGTGAGCTTGGCGTTGAAGGTGTGATCGGGTATAACGGTGCCTCTTATGGAGCCAATTGAATATCGATCCAGTGTTCTGGGGAGCCCAAAGATCTGAAAGTCAAAATAGATGAATCCCTGGTGGGGGGTAAAATTCTTCGCCGTGACTTTGCAAGGGGTGCCCATATCGATGTCGAATTGTTCGGTTTTTCTATTGTATTGATAGAGCTTCCCGAAGCCTGTGACATTCGGAGTTGGATTTGAGGCGTACGCCGCCTGACCTAGTAGAATCGTAATAATTAGAAGGACTATAGATTTCATAAAAGGTTCCCTTATCTCTTCTCAAGTTCAGCGATGAGCTTATCAGCCTCATTAAGAAGGTTTTGTGAATCCTGAGCCAACTGTTCCGGTGAAAGCTGCGAAGCAATTCGTTTTGAAGCATTAAGTTGTTCTGTGTTCTCTCTATTTTGAAATTCTGCAAATGCTTGATAGATGGGTTCGAAGGCTTCGGCCCGGCGTTCATCGTTGCTTAAGACCCACGCTAAACTTGCCGTGACATATAAGGCAAGGCCGGATTGGAACACCTTTTCGGCGAACAGTGCTCCTTGTTCAAAGCGCGAGGTTTTTTGAAGAAATGTCGGATTTGCTATACGGGGTAAATAGACTGGCATCAAAAAAAGATGGCCCGTCATTTGGTGAACGGAGAAGTTGATAGCTGCATGAACAGCGATGAATCTGAGCCAGCCAATAGGGGCGCGATTTTGAATGTAACGTAAACGCCAGTTCATTTCAGAAGTCACGGTAATGCCAGAATCTTTCAGCGCTTTAGTCAGAACGGAGGTGAAGTCTTCCGTCAATCTGATTTGTTCCGCATTCTTTTTGGTGGAAAAGTTGGAAAAGACCCTGCGATAGAGAGGGTCTTGAATACTTTCATAAAATCGACTGGCTACTTTTGAGATTGTCACCAGATCGATCTCTTTATTTTCAGTGAGGTGAACGTCAATGTCGGCAAGAATCTTTTCAGAAGACTTTCTGC
>JANJTG010000108.1 GCA_024711265.1 Bdellovibrio sp.
TTTAGATAAGCTAATTTTTATTTACATTATAGGCCCAAAGGAGAGGACACTATGAAAAACAAATGGAAAGAAATTAGAGTAGAGCTAATTCCTACTTATATCCCCGAAAAAGAATTCGAGGAAAAGAAAGAAATCGTTCAAAACCTCATCGTAAAAATTCTGCTTGAGGCCCACTTAGACGAGCAAAAGGAGAAGAAAAGAGTTCGACTCCCGCCACCATCTGACCTAACCAATGGACAAGCGAACACCATCTACAAAAATAAAGCTGAATGATTTTAAACGATTGCGAACCACTCAAATCGAGTGGTTCGTCTAGAAAATTGGTGGAGGCGGGGGGAATTGAACCCCCGTCCGCAAGTGATCCGCGATAAGGCGCTACATACTTAGTCGATATTTTAATTTGATGATGGGACCTCTATCGACAAAGTTCCCATCAAACATTCCCCCAGTAAATTTAAGCGAACCTGCTGGAGAAAACCCAGTCCACCGAGGTCACTAAATGACAATCAATCTAAGAGCGCAACCACCTCAAAGTTGATCGTGCGGCTAATTAAGCTGCAAGTGCGTAATCGTTGCCAATTACAAAATGCCCGTTTTTACGAGGTCCCCAGGCGCCCCGGTATGCTCCTTATGTTTCAGCACCCACGTCGAAGCCAGTACGCCCCCGATGTGTGTTTGAACTCATCCTTTTCATTGTCGCCGATTTACCGGCAAAATGAAAATCGTTTATCCTTCCCGATAACACGCCTCACATTCAATAATTAAATTTTTCGTGACGCAGTACTTTGGTCTTGCCACTATTGCACCACCTTAACGAGATCCTGACGTGAGCAAGCGACAATTTACGCCAAAAGCACGAGATATCCACCATTTATAGGCCTATTCCACAGAGTTATCCACAGACATGCCTAAAAAATGGGGCAAAAATGACACTGAAATTTAAGAATCTTAAATTTATATGAAAGGCTGTCACGTTTATGACAGCCCATAGATTGTGCAGATTTAACGGAAAAGATCTGCTGCAGAGGCCGCCGTTGCCGCCAAAGAGCTCACATTTGAACGGGAATTATCCTTCGCAGGTTGGGCCTCGGAAGCCGGTGCAACCGCTACTTCAACCGGAGCCGCCATCACGGCTTCGGGTGTTTCCACCATCGCAGGCTCAGCCTTCACATCCAAAGACGGTTTAATCACTGGGGCTTTTTGCAAACCCTCCACCGCATTGGTGACAGGGAAAAGCTGGATGTTGAGTTGGTACACTCTCTCCCCTTTTTCCTTCATGCGCGCGATTGAGTTGTCTTTATGAAGCGCTTTTCTCATCTGACGAAGTTTGAATTTAATTTCTTCAAACTCGGACTTCGTCAAAGACAAAGTCAAAGTCCCGAACTCACGGTCCGTCGGCTGGTCTTGATACAAAGACTCTAATCCCAAGTACATCAACTGTGACTGAAGTTTTCTGACCAACGCCACGGGAATTTCTTCCGGAGACTCAATCAAACTGCGGTTTTTCTTAAGCTCACCCGTCACTTCATCGCGACGAAGTTCGCCGGAGCTGATCAACGTCGTCAACGCATTTTCGATTTCATCTTCAGAGGCTTTACCACGCAAAAGTGTCTTCAAGGCCGTTGTATCAAAAGACACGCCCTCTTGATCGACCATCGCATAGATAATCCACGCCACCCAGTTCGGAACCTTTTCCCACGTCTTGCGATCAATTTCGCCGGACTTCAGTTTTCCCGCCACGCGGTGTTCACTGAGTTTTTTCAGATACATATTGCGTTCCGCCGGATCCATCGCTTGCGTGAAATGCACAAGCAAACGGAACTCTTCCGTTTGGTCTTTCATAAAGCCCAAAGCTTTGCCGAACTTGCCAATCATATCGTCAGAAAGATTTCTTTTTCCTTCGATGATCATTTTCAAATAGTTGGGAGATTTAATATTCGCCGCCGCCGAAAAAACCGCGTAGTTATAAACTCGCAAAGAGCCCTTCGAAGATTTACGCTTAAACTGATAAAAATCCGCCAAGAACTGGCGATAGTTCATATAATCAGAAAGCACCGGGGCACTTGCCGAACCCATTGAAATTTCTTTGCCTTTGCCAAACTCATGATGATTGTTTTGCATAGAAATCAGATCTCCTTGTACCCAGATAGTTCACCTGATTTAAATCTTCAAAACAAGCGTATTTGTGCACAAAGACCCTTACCTTACTGCAAGGCATAAAAAAAGGACCCTCAACTTGAGAGTCCTTTTTAAGAATCGAGTTTTAAAAAGCTGATCGGTCTTAACGAGATAGACGCAAAGTCACACCGCGAATATCCAGATCCCCACGAGTGTAGAACACGATACTGTCGGCACCCTGACCGATCACGGCATTTTGTGGGTAAACAGTATTCATCGGTCTATAACGATCCACCTGCAACGAAGGACCTTGATTAAAGCCGTTGATCACGACATCAATCAACGCCGTATTGAAAACAGGAGTTGCTTCGATATCAATCGCCACGATTCGCATTCCACGGTAGCGGTACATATCGATAAATTGAGTCAGATCCAAGCGATCATTTCCGTACATCCGACGAGACACATAAAGAGGCACCGTCTGCTCACGGCCAGGACGATCCGGGCGACCCGGGCCCCATCCTCCCCCATTTTCACGCAAGTTGATTGTGATCGAATCCACGTACGCCATGCCGCGAACACCTAATTGCAACGTGCGAATGTCTTGGCCTAAAACCGCACCAAAGCGGGGACGCAAGATCAAACGACCTTGAGGAGAATAAGCACTTTCCTCCAAACGACCATCTGTCAACAAAGAGACTTCGGCACGAGGTCCACTGCCACGAATATCGACAACGACCGATTCGACCGTAAAACCACGATAGTTCGGACCGATACCTGCCAACTGACGAAGCTCTAAGGTTTCGTCGACGACACGGCGGTTGATGTAGATGATTTTTTGTTCTTGTCGACCGTAGCCATTTCCAAAGTCATCGCGGCCAGGGCCAGGATAACCGGGCTGGTAACCATCATCACCGGGATAGGGCGCTGGCCTGGGCACAGGCGCGGGTGGTGGCGGATTGCCAGGAACAATGTAGGCCCCGGCTGAATTTGAAATCAAAGTGATCGCAGCAAATGCCATTAATAGAGTGTTTTTTAGAGTCATTCTGTCCCCCAAAGGTAATTCTAACTTCCCCACCCACCCTTAAAGCAACCACTATACCAACATTTTTGGAGGTCAGAACGACACCGCAAGGACCCTTTTAAAATAAAAAAGGGATCGTGGCTTGGAGGTTCCACGATCCCGAGAGCTTTAAAGACTCTATTTTAAGAACTATTTCAAATTATCGTCAGTCAAATCAACCAGAGGTTTGATTTTTCTCATGAAAGTCACGGCAAACTGATCTTGAGCATAGTTCGCACGTTTTCTCATTTTCAAAGCGATACGAACTTGTCCCAAACCGTTGTTGGCGATCATACGAGCATCTCCAATCCAGTTTGCATAACTTAACTTCGTATTCTCTAAAGAGATCAAATCCAAAGTATCTTCTTGGTCTTTAGCAATACGGGACAAAGTAATATTCACACCTGTTCCCGCCTCGGGAGCCAACAAAGGCCCTGCGAAAGCCAAAAGTTCGTTGTTAACGCCCTTCATAGAAAGAGTCACTCCCGAACGACCGTTGACCACTTCCCAAGAACTCATACGAACCGATTTGATTTTATTGTCCGTATTCAAACGCTGAATTGTGCTGATCGCAAACTCACGCATGATCAAATACTCTGGGTTGTCAGAGTACTGGCCAGGAAGGTGGAAATAAATATCCGCAGCAGAACTTCTGAAAACCAAGTTCAAAATCGCGCTGGATCCCGTCGCACCGATTTTAAGTCTTACGAAAGTGGTTTCACAACCGCCATCCAAATCGACACACTTCAAAGTTCCATCCAAGGGACGAGTTCCCGTGGTGATTTCTCCGTTGCCGGCACGCACCGATCTTAATGGAGACGCGGCACCTTCACCCACCGCACCCGCGACGTTATAAATTTTCACATCGCGACCTTCTTGGATCTTCAAAGTCACAATCGCATCATTCGTCAAACCATCAATCGTCATCTTCGCAGACAACACAGAAGAGGCCGCCTCAAGATTTAAACGACGAGTTCCGGCGTCGACTTTTTCATTACGAGCACGAAGGAAGTTTAAAAGTTCATCTGTCGAAGACGATGTATAGACAAGACCATCTGAAGTCACTCCACCCGTCATACGTTTCGTCAAATTATCGCGAGTCGAATTGCCAACGTCGTTCGTGCGATAGTCCGGAGGCAAGGGATTTGTTCCCAACGAAGGGGCAGGACGCGTATCCACAACCGGAGGCGTGGCGGGCTTCGCAGGTTCAGCCGGTTTTGCCGGAGCTGGAGGAGTTTGAGAACCCAGCTTCGGAGTTTCAGTCTTAGTTCCACCGCTTTGCTTCGGAGGAGCCGGTTGTTTTTTAGGCTCAGGAATTGGCTCTGGGAGTGGGGGATGATAGTCGTCATTCCCTTGAGAATTAGGATTAGGAAGTCCTCCGCCAATTTGTCCATTGGTATTGTCTGTTTGAGTACCCGACTTTTGAGTAGTTTGATCAGCCGTTTGTTCGGCTGTTGATTCGGGCGGGGGAGCAATAAGATCTTTTTTCTTGCCGCACGCTGTGAGACTTAATGAGGCCAATAAGGCGGCCGTGATCACAGTGTGCTTATGAAGCATTGGTAACATGAAAAACCTCCAAGTATTCTGTCGCTGGACCATTAAGCAAGCCTTGGGCCAGATTTCGTCACCCCTCATCAGGCCTTGTATTGCAATAGGGTTACGTTTTAGACTCTGGTTTGGAAGGAATTACATGCCTGTACAACAATTCGGCGAGCTCATCAGCGACCCACAAAAACTGACAAGACATCTTATTAAAGTCATTCTTACTTCGTTCGGCCTCGCTGTTTTGGCGATGTATTTCTTCGATCAAAGTTTGTCGGGATACTTTGGACTGCCAGAAGTTACCGCCCGCTATCGAGCGACCGCCCGCATCCTGACTGACATCGGTCTTTCTGAATATTATTTTATATTGGCGCTTCTCACCTGGGCCGCCGCCAAGTGGGTCGCTCCCCGTGTTTCAGCACTTCGCCCGTATCCTCAAAAGATTGATTTCTTTCGGCGCTGGGGACTGAACTTTTTTGTCGCTCTCTTGTTGTCGGGTGTAATCACTCATTTGATTAAGTTTTCCGTGGGTCGACAAAGACCTCACAAGACTCCTGACTTTGACCCCTATGTTTTTACTCCCTTCACTACTCACTGGCATTGGCATTCTTTTTCGTCAGGGCACTCGCAAGTGATCTTTACGGTGGCCACGATGATGAGTATCGCCTTTCCTAAAATGCGCTGGTTCTGGATTCCTTTTGCGGCTTTAATTTGCCTGACTCGCGTGGTGGTCCATGATCATTTTTTAAGTGACATCATTTTCGGCGCTTGTGTGGGGTATGTGGGAAGCCTTCTTGCCATGACCTGGATGCGCGTCAAAACCGAGAACGGCCTTTACTAATTTTGTTCTGATAAAAACTCGACCAGATATTGGGATTCTTTCAGGGACTTCATCGTCTCTTTATAGTTCTCAATATGTCTTTCCACGAGGGACCAAAAGCGCTCGGAGTGATTCATGTGCTCAAGATGAGCCAACTCATGAACAATAACGTAGTCGATGATTTCGGGTTTAAATACAATCAAACGCCAGTTCAGGTTGATGATTTTTTTAGAAGAACAACTTCCCCACCGTGTCCTCTGTTCGCGGAACTTCACCTGCGACGGGTGCAGCCCCATTTGTTCAGACCAAAAACGCAGACGTTCTCCTAAAAGACTGACGGCCTCCCGTTTATAAAAGTGACGTATTTCCTTAAGAGCCGTGGGATGTTCGGCAATAAGCGAGTTCGCACTCCATTCATTGCGAGGGATGTGCAGCAACAGATGGTCGTCAGTGACAGAGACAAAGGGTTTTTTATTTAAAGTAATCACCACTTTGAGTTTTCGCTCCGTCCCCAAGAATGGAAACGTTTCGTAGGCTTTGATCTTCTTTTCAGGAAACTTTTCTGCGATCAGCGAAAATTTCTCAAAGTTCTTTTCGATCCAGTCTTTTTTGGACATCAAAAAATCCACGATCACCTTTTGTGTCGTGCTTTTGGAAGCCAAAACCTTGATGGGCTTATTCGGATAAAGATAAATAGAAACCGCTCGACGAAAAGACCGCCGGTGAACCTCTACAGACCACTTCGCAAAGAGAAAGGTTTCTTTACCACTCATCAAGTCAGAGAATGACTTAACCCCCAATCAGTGGCAAGTTCTGGAGGTACGCCGTACCTTTTTGCATTGCGCGGCGGCTTAAAGGGGAAAATGGATAAAAGCTCTTCTTTTTACAGCCTTGATCCTGAAAAAGTTCTGCAGGCTGCAGAAAATGCGGGGTTCTATCCTACCGGCGAGTTCACGCAGCTTAACTCCTACGAAAATCGTGTCTTTGATATCAAACTCGAAGAGCCCCTTGGAGATGGGAGTCTGAATCGCAACGTCATCGCCAAATTCTATCGCCCCCATCGCTGGAGCAAAGAAGCTATTTTAGAGGAGCACGAGTTTCTGTTGTCCCTTAAGGCCGACGGCATTCCCGCAGTGGCTCCGCTTTTTCAAGGGCATGACAGCACCGTCGCTGAAGTCGACGGAATGTTTGTCGCCTTTTTTCCAAAAGTCCTTGGGCGAATGCCTCAAGAGTTTTTGGACGGAGAACTAAAAAAGGTCGGCCGCCTCATGGCCCAGGTTCACAATATCGGCGCCAAAAAAAGAGCGCCTCATCGTCCGGTGTTGGACACCTCTTACTACGGAGGATGGCACACGCTGGATTTTCTGCAGGATTGGATCACGCCGGAACTGCGAGAGCGCTACACCGTTGCCGCTGAAGATATTCTTTTTGCGATTGATGACACTTTTGATCCTTCCGAGTTCATTCGCATTCACGGTGATTGCCATAAAGGAAATCTGCTGAACAATGGAAAGGAATTCTTCCTGGTGGACTTTGACGATTTCGTGAACGGACCCGTCATTCAGGATTTCTGGATGCTCCTTTCCGGGGACGAAGATCGGTTGGATGACGAAAAGTATCAGATTATCGAAGGCTACGAAGAGCTGCGAGAGTTTCCCGATCATCAATGGTCATGGGTTCCCTTACTTCGCGGCTTGCGGATTATTTCTTACGCTGGCTGGATCGCCAAACGTTGGCAAGATCCCAGTTTTCCACGTCTTTTCCCCGAGTTTAACACCTTCAGATATTGGGCTGAAGAGGTTGAAGCCCTTGAAAAGATCTCTTGGCAAATTCAATCGTAGTTACAACTAAGTAGGATTTTGCTCCGACCTTTGTCCACTTTTTTCTGCGACCCCTAAACAGATAAGTCTCACGTTACGAAACGTTAGTGTTCAACAAACGTTTTGTAAGGTGTTGCAGATGAAAAAGCTCCCTCTCAGTGTTCGATTGTTTTTAAATATCGTCGTTTTTTCCCTTCCCATAATCGTGCTGACCTTTCTGATGTATAAATCAGAAACCGTAAATATCGAATTCGCAGAGAAAGAAAAAATCGGAAACGAACTGCAACAGGTCTATCAAAAACTCTATTATGATGTTGCCGTTCTCAAAATAAAGAAAATGACGGACACGCCCGAAGCGCCCAACATCTCTGACCTTACCGACAAGATCGCTGCTCAAATGACCCTTCTGGAGTCCACACTATCCCGCGTCGGGGCCAAGTTGCAATTCACCGAAGAGGGGCTGTCGTCGCGAAAAAAACAAACCGCAAGCTTAGATAATCTTAAGAGTTTACTGCAGTCGGGAGATCTTGACGGAGCCCTCGTCGCCATCAAGATGGGTATCTCGCACCTCGGGGATACTTCCAATCTGATTCTAGATCCGGATTTGGACAGCTATTATCTCATGGACATCAGTCTTTTGGCCTTGCCGCAAATGCAAGATCGCGTACAGAGCATCTTATCCCAACATCAAAAATTCTCGGGTGATTCCGAAATTGAAGAAGATGGAAGAATCCAAGCTGCATTAAATTCAACTCTGCTTAAGGATGTCGATCTGGCTCGGATCATGGCCGACAGTGAAACTTCACTGAATGAAGATGCCAACTTCTATGAAAAGAGCGCCACACTGGCAGAAAATCTTCCCCCGGCCATCTCGGCTCTGTCAGCGGATTCACAGAGTTTTGCCAAGACTTTAGAAAAAGCGTCCAATCGTCAGATATCATCCAACGAAAGCTTCCTTAAAGAAGGGATGGCTCTTCTCACGAAAACTCAAAAAACATGGGAGATTGTTTCTGCCGAACTGGATCACCTTCTGACCAAACGCCTTAGTGATCTTCGCGATCATCGCACTAAATCCTTGGTCACCGCCGGGATTGCCTTGCTTTTCGCTATTCTGTTTTCAATCTGGGTCGGACTGTCGATGTCCCAGAGTATCCGCAATATCGTCTACTCATTATTTGATCTAAAAAAGATCGCCCAAGGCTCTGTCGAGATCGGTGAGCATCTCAGTGAAAGCTCCCGAAGAGCCCACTCTTCGGCAACCAACCAAGCCGCAGCCGTTGAAGAAACCGCCGCCTCAGTGGAAGAAATTTCCAGCATGGTCAAGAACAATGCCGAGAACTCGAAACAGGCCTCTTACTTGGCCGAAGCCTCAAAAGGTTTTGCGACAACCGGAGAAACAGAGATTCAACGAATGCTCACCTCCATGGGTGCTATTGCAAATGCTTCCGACGAGATCGTTAAAAAAATCAGCGTCATCGACGACATCGCCTTCCAAACAAACCTTCTGGCTCTCAATGCCTCGGTGGAGGCGGCTCGCGCCGGAGAACAGGGTCGGGGATTTGCCGTTGTGGCCGATGCCGTGCGAAGTCTGGCACAAAAAAGTGCCCAGTCCGCTTCTGAGATCAATAATTTATTGAGTGAAAATGCTCGAATTGTCACCGAAGGCAAATTAGGAGCTGAGAAGTCTGCGAGATCCCTCAAAGAGATCTTGAGTTCTATTAGCTCGTTGAATTCTTTAAACACCGAAATCGCCACCGCGACTGAAGAGCAAACCACCGGCATTCAACAGGTCTCCAGGGCCATTGCCGAAATCGAAACAGAAACACTGAAGAATCAACAAAACCTTCAGGTTGTCACGAGTTCGGCAGAATCCCTTCTAGAGCAATCACAGAATCTTCATCGCATCATCAACTCGCTCGAGCGTGAAGTCCTGGGACGAAGTGAAACCGTCGGAACTGAAACGCAGTGTTGATCTTAAATTTCCTTAAAAATAGTATTTGAAATATTCATATATTTCATTTTATTATTATTATTAATGAGTTTACTCAGCCCTTCCCTTGAAGCTTTCTGGGCCGTTGTTCAAAAAGGCACGGTCCTGGAAGCCGCTAAAATGATTGACCTCACCCAAACAGGGGTGACGCAAAGAATCCGGAGCTTGGAAAAGCAACTGGGGGTAACGCTATTTACTCGGTCGCGCAAAGGCATGCGCCTCACCGAAGAGGGCGAATCCCTGCTTCGTTACGTCCAAGCGGCCCGGGATTTAGAGGGAGAAACTTTATTAAATATTGGCGGCAAACAAACGCCGACAATCAAAGAGGTCTGTATTAGCGGGCCCTCGTCACTGATGCGCAGCCGGGTGATTCCCAAAGCCAGCGCGGTGATGAAAAAGTATCCACAACTTCGAGTGCGCTTCGATATTTCTGACGACAATAGCGTGATCGGAAAATTGAAGTCGGGTTTCGCTCAACTTGGCACCCTTCCCGCAAACCAAGTTGGCCGAGAACTTGATTTCAAAATCCTTTCACCGGAGCGCTACTATTTTTTCGGCCCTGTAAGTTGGAAAAAAAGAACCCTCAGCGACATTGCCGAAAAAGAAGCGATCGTCGATTTTGATCCTCAGGCAACGATCACCTTGGATCTGTTAAAGAAATCAAAAATAAATAAGATGCAAAAACAGCGACACTACGCCAACAACATCGACGCTCTCTGCTCACTGCTCGCGACCGGGGTTGGCTATTCCGCTCTCAGCGAAGAAATAGCGCGCCCTTATGTGAAGGCCGGCACGTTGGCCCCACTGAGCTCCACTCATTTTATGGATCACTCAATAGCTTTGGCCTGGTATCCCAGAGCCGAAATGCCGCCCTATTTTAAGAGCCTCGTTGAAGCTCTTACAAAAAAGACTTAGAGAGCTTTTTGACCTAATACCTTTGCCTTCTGAAGATATTTTTGAATCTCTTCAGGTTTGCGATTTTTGATTTGATCAAATTGGGTCACACCGACCGGCTTCACCCCACAAAACTCCAGGACTGTTTTTTTCATCATCCGAATGGAGGGATCTCCATTCACAAAAAGATTCCACCACCATGGCGCATCCGTCGTTAAAAGAAGGCGCCCCGTACGCCCTTTGAGGAGTTTGTCCCAGAGAGGGTCCTTGGCATGATATTTAAAGGCAAATCCCGGCAAAAGAACTCGATCTAAAAATCCTTTTAAAAGAGCGGGCACGGTTCCCCACCAAATTGGATACACGAACACCAGGTGTTCTGCCCAAAGGATGTCTTTTTGCGCCTGAATCAGATCTGGCTCTAACTCTTGGATTTTGAGGTATCCCTTATGCAAAATAGGATCAAACTGAAGATCCGACAGATGTGTCAGTCGCACTTCGTGACCCGCCTCACGAGCTCCTTGTGCATAACTGCGGGACAAGGCTCCACATAAAGTCTCTGAATTAGAGTGACCATTAACAACTAAAATTTTTTTCACAACTCATGACCTAACAACTATTTGGATTTTTGATACAAAGGCATCACTCGTGGCAAAAGCGACGTGATGCTATTGATGCGGGTTTCATCCGCCGGGTGAGTGCTTAAAAACTCGGGAGGCTTTCCCCCGCCATTGGCTGACATCTTTTTCCACAACGTCACAGCCTCTTGCGGGTTGTAGCCAGCTCTTGCCATCAACTCAAGGCCCATATCATCGGCCTCGGATTCCTGACCACGGCTGTGAGGCAAAGAAATCACCAGGGTTGTGAATTGATCGGCATAACCAACATATTTTGGATCTACTTTTCCGCTTAGCAAGATCGCCTGAAAGCCGATGTTTTTAATCAACTCTTCGGACATTCTTTCGCGCCCATGTTCGCGCAGGGCATGGGCAATTTCATGACCCATGATCGCGGCAATCTCGCCATCGGTGAGTTTGAGTTTTTCTATGATACCGGAATAGAACATGATCTTTCCGCCAGGCATACAATACGCGTTCAGCTCTGGGGACGTGATCACATGCACTTCCCAAGCCCAACCGGGGGCTTCACTGCGATAAATGGCCGTCTGAGGAATAAGTCTTTTAGCAATCGTATTGACCCTCTGAACGTGTTGAGGGTTTTTATCCAGCAATCCTTTTGCCTGCGCATCCGCCTTCGTCTGACCATAACTTTGCGCCGACATCGCGACAATCTCTTCACTTGGGACCAACAAAAGTTGGCGTCGTTCAACACCCACGGCACCTTTTTCGGTCGACGTCACACAGGAAACCAACACCAAAGTAAGAAGAAAGATCAGCTTTTTCATGAGGAAAATCTACCCAGCCGAACGGAAAAAATCAATGACCGATTCAAAAGGCCCGACTCCCAGCAAGATCTACTTCACAGAGTCATCGCCTCCGCCCAGCTCGTCATCCCCGTCATTGTCACGACCCAGGTTGGCTTCATTTTTCAAACCCTTGGTAAAACAAGTATAAAGGTCAGAGGCTGAAGCATCTATTGTCGGACACAGGTTAGATCCCGCGAATCGATTGCTCTCGTCAATGTCAGTCGTCGTCGAGATTCCCGACAAATTCATTTTCTTAAACACATTGGCGATATGAATGCTTGCCAACACATTTGAATTGTCAGAAAGAGCAATTCCATTAGGACCCGCCAGTTCATACTCATAACCCTCTCGACTAGAAATTGTGAACGTATGGCCGTTGACAGCACCCTTCCAATACACACTTTTCCCAAGAACCTCTGTCGGTGCTGTTGTTGGCAACGAGTCTGCATTGTGAAGTTTCATCTTCACTCTTCGCAACACCGCGCTTCCGATACGAACTTGACCAAATGAATCCGGGTTCGCAGCCAGCAAGTCCACCACATACGGCCCCTGAAAACTCACACTGTCTCCATCAACTTCTCCGGACTCCACTGTTTCAGAAGCCTTAAACTCGACCTCTTTCACGACAATCCACGCCTCATTCAAGGTCACCGTCGCCCCCGATGAATCCTGAAGACTCGGCGGAGGCAAAGCCATGGCTGGCTTAAAGAGTTCCAACAACCACGGAGAAAGCAACGAAGGACGAAAGAATGCCACTGTGGCCGGAGATGAAGATCCCGTCATCTTAAAGCTGATCAAAGGATTCCCCGTTGTTGTTCCGCCATTGCTGCTTTGCTGGCATCCACTGATCAACAGCGAGACAATAGAAATAAAACAAAAAATCTTCTTCATAAACCTATTCTCCCACACCTTCGCCATCAGCGGCGGAATTTTTCGTCAACGGAAAGGCCGCCAACTCAATATGATATACCTCTCTTGACGAAGACGGTGTTGCATTTCCCACACTCTCGATATCTCCGATGGAGTTTCTCAGAATATTCTGAATTTTCTCGAATTGGCTGCGCGTGAGGGCTGCCGTATGTCCCAACAGCAGACGCTCGGCCCGAGGGGTTTCCTCAATCGAAAGTTTCGCCCAGTCCAACATTTGGCGATGAAACTCTCCCAAAGAAATTTTATAGACACCTTCGTGACAATCGAGCTGTTTTTGTGCCACCGAATACACCCCAGACTCATTCTTCAAGATAAATCCAAATCGCAAAAGAAACTGCAGCGCTTCTTCAATTTCCTTTTGGGAAACCCGCCCCCGCAATCTCTCCTGAATCCACGCAGGGTCCCCTTTAAAGTCTGACGTATTCACCAATTCACGAATCGCAACATAGTACCAGCGGCTTAAATATTGATGAACTTCCAGCTCCAGGCGATGTGTCTCTTTATAATCCTTCAGCTTCTGGAGGGACGTTAGCGCCTGCACACGCTCTTTCGGCTCTTCGGATTCGGCAATCACACGCAGCAAATCCAAATATCTTTCTTCTTTTCCACTCAACTTCAGATATGGTTTTAATTTGTCGAATGCTTTTTTTGATAGTTTTCTTTTGCGACTAAAACACATCGGAAGGTAGCCGGAGGCCATCCCGGCCTCCTTCGCTACCTGTCTAAGACTGAAACCCTTTTCCCGATCCTTAAGAAATTCGATCCAGTCTTTTAAAAACTCAAGGTAGTCATGATATTCCTGTATGTTGGGTTTCGTAACTACCGTTGCCATAACCTATTCCATTTCATATTAATCGTGAACTTCATCTTCATCTGCTTCGATCTCGTGGTCTCCGTCAGAGTCTTTTCCAAGCTTTCCGGCCTTTTCAAGGCCCTTACGGAAGCAAGTATACAAATCACTGGCCGAAGCATCTATCAGTGGGCACAAGTTTGTGCCGGGCACCCGATTGCTCGCACTGATGGCGACATTCGAAGTCACACTCGACATGTCGATCATCTTAAAGAGATCCGCCAGTTTGACACCCAGAAGAAGATTGGCATTATCGCTCAAGTCAACGCCCCCAGCTCCACCGATCTGGAATTCCGTGCCGTCTGCGGCGGAGTAAGTCACTTGATTGCCTGCGACTGTCGCCTCAAAGTAAATGCTGTTTCCACTCAACCCCGCAGGAGCCTCTGCTGGCATGACCGCATCTTTCTCAAGTTTCATTTTGATGCGACGATAAACTCCGGCGGGAATTTCAGCCACACCTAATGACGCTGGTTGCGCCGACAAGAGGTCAACCACATAGGGGCCTTGAAACTCGATGCCATCACTCGCACCCTCGACCTCTGCAGAGTCCGCGACCTCAGTGGCTTTGAGTTCAATTTCCTTGATCACAATCCATGCCTTCGTGAGCGACACATTTCTGCCTGACGCATCCGTCATCGCAGGTGGAGTCAACGCCACCGCCGCTGGCATGAACAAACTCAACCATGGGTGTTGAATTTTATATTTGGCAATGGTGCTTGCTTGAGATGAACCGGTCATCACTAACGACGTACTCACGGTTCCCGAGGATGGCGCCTGTGCACACCCCATACTCAACGCAGCAACCCCTGCAATCATTGTCTTTACTGTTCTTTTCATATATCCCTCCCTGTTAATCCATCCGACGTCCTGTCTTGTTGCATTCTCTGGGCTGAATCGGCATCGAACTGCTTCTGAGATTAGGATATTTTATTTATCGGAATTCCGCAGAAATATTTCACAGTTGTGATCAATAAAATATTAGTGTTCGTATTAAATTTAATAATTACGCATAGTTATTTATAAAAATAAATCATCTCAAATTGATAATATAAATGTTTGTGATCACGCAAGGACGCCAAAAATAGAGCAAAAACTAGCTTCCTTCCCCATTTCCTCCCGATCAAATCCTCCTTTTGATGCCCTGTTTTTCTTTGTCACAGGCAAGAGGCCATTCTATATTTTCAGGGCTTTAGACAATCCAAAGAAAAGGACCGACTTATGAAAAAAATCAAAGTTGCAAATCCCGTCGTTGAACTCGACGGCGACGAAATGACAAGAATCATCTGGAAATTCATCAAAGAGAAATTGATCCTTCCTTATCTTGATATCGACATTAAGTATTACGACTTGGGCATGGAGCATCGTGATGCGACCAACGATCAAGTGACTGTGGATGCAGCGGAAGCGATCAAAAAATACAACGTAGGTATTAAGTGCGCGACCATCACTCCTGACGAAGCTCGCGTGAAAGAATTCAACTTGAAACAAATGTGGAAGTCCCCGAACGGCACGATCCGCAACATCTTGGATGGAACGGTATTCCGTGAGCCGATCATCTGCAAAAACGTGCCTCGCCTGGTTCCTAACTGGACTGCTCCTATCTGTATCGGTCGTCACGCTTTCGGTGACCAATACCGTGCGACAGATTTCGTGACTAAAGGAAAAGGCAAACTGACGATCACTTTCGAAGGTGAAAACGGCGAAAAGATCCAGCATGAAGTTTACAACTTCAAAGGTGATGGCGTGGCGATGGCGATGTACAACACCGACGAGTCCATCTCTGGTTTTGCGCGTTCTTGCTTCAACCAAGCTTTGACCAAAAAATGGCCTTTGTACCTTTCTACTAAGAACACTATTTTGAAAAAATACGATGGTCGCTTCAAAGACATCTTCGAAGAGATCTATCAAAAAGAATTCAAAGCGAAGTTCGACGCCGCTGGCATCACTTATGAGCATCGCTTGATCGACGACATGGTGGCTTCAGCCTTGAAATGGAACGGCAACTTCGTATGGGCTTGTAAGAACTACGATGGCGACGTTCAGTCTGACACCGTGGCGCAAGGTTTCGGATCTTTGGGTCTGATGACCTCTGTTCTTGTGACTCCCGATGGAAAAACCATGGAATCGGAAGCTGCTCACGGAACGGTGACTCGTCACTACCGTCAACACCAACAAGGCAAACCGACTTCCACAAATCCAATTGCTTCTATCTTTGCTTGGACTCGCGGTCTTGAGCATCGTGGAAATCTAGACAACAACTCAGAGCTTGTGAAGTTTGCTCAAACTTTAGAAAAAGTCTGCGTTGAAACAGTCGAAGCGGGTTTCATGACTAAGGACCTTGCAGTTTGTATCTATGGCGACAAAGTTCCTGCTGATAAATACATGAACACAGAGCCATTCCTTGCAAAACTGGACGAGAACTTAAAGAAGGCTCTTGCTCTTTAATTCTCAGTTTAAAAGTTCTCTCTAAAAAGCCTCGACCCTGTCGGGGCTTTTTTTATTCTACCTTGCCCCCGCCTTTTCCAAAATCACGATCATCTCATTCAACTTTCGGCGCTTGGCATGAGCAAGAGGCGTCACCCCGTCATTGTCGGGAATATTGACGTCCGCCCCCGCATCCACCAAAAGTTTAACGATCTCCTGATGTCGCGGCCCCCCGTCCCCCAGAACAATCGCCTCCATCAAGGCCGTCCATCCCAAATTATTTTTGTGATCAATGTCGATCTTGGTTTTCAAAAGCTCTTTGACGATATCCACATGGCCTCGTTCACTGGCCGGGATCAGGGCCGTCCCGCCATACCGATTGTAGACTTTGAAGTTGGGCTTTGCTTTAAGAATAAGCCTTAGAATCTGCAGTCGCCCCTCCGCAGCCGCATACAAAAGTGGACTGTCTTGCTTCTGGTCTTGAGCATTGACATCAGCCCCTGCATTAATCAACACCATTGCAATTTCCACATCGTTGTTCTGAGTTGCAATCAAAAGCGGAGTCCTCTTTTGAGCATCCGTCACCTCAATATTCGTCTTGCTTTTGAGAGCAGTTCTGACCCTCTCGACATCATGATTCTTCACGACTTCAATCAATGAAATCTGCTGAGGAAAAGCTTCCACGTCAGTCTCCTTAAAATAGCCCTCGGAACTCAAAGCTATATTCAAAGTTCAATTATGGGATTTTCTTTATCTTAAACTCAGCCGAAGAAATCGGGGACTTGATTGATAGCAGGATCGAACGCCTGAGCAACGACAACAGCTTTGCTCAGGCTTTTAAAAAACAGACAGTGGGTTATTTTACGCGAACTTTCACTTTATACTTGGATTTCGAATGACAAGTTGACTCCATCGCCACCGTTGAACACTCCATCTTACCGCAACTGACAGAAAGGACCTGATTGTCTTTGTTCAGATCTTTGATTTCCGTCTTCCACTCCGCACAAGCCTTCTTCCAATTTGCCCGCGCCTCTTTCAATAGCGGAGCCGCTTCCCCTTCAATCTCATCTTCGTTCGTCACGATCTCGTACTCTTTATCCGAGTTTTTGCCTTTTTTAATCTCAATCGTCGTATCTTCCCCGGCAGGAATATCCTTCACTCCCACGGACTGAGCCGCCGCCCACAAAGGAAACGCCACCAACAAAATCAAAATCTTTCTCATAAGAAGCTCCTTCTTCGCCCTCTATCCTAACACCACCCCTAAACAAAAAAAGCCCCGAAAACCTAACGCAACCCACCCACTCTTTGCCTAAATACAAATAAAAAGGGTCTTCGCATGAATTTACAACCGAGAGCTTCGTCCCATCGAGGTATTTGGGGTGTAGAAACTCAGCCGGTGGGCCTCTGCGGGGCCCGGACGGCCCCCTGCCGAAGGCAGGAGCAGCGAGGCCTGGAAGGCCGCGCCCGCTGGCTGAGTTTCTACACCCCAAATACCTCGATGGAGCGACGAGTTATCGAATGTAATCCCCTCCCCCATGCGATAGACCTGCCCGTGGCCGGGTCCCATACAATAGCGCTCTTGACGAACCCCGCTAGGTCCGGAAGGAAGCAACGGCACTCGAGGGACTATGTGATATGGGGTGCTCGGCCGCTTTTCGTTTTTACGCAAAGTTTTTGAGGGGTGAATTTTGTCTTATCAGGTGATTGCACGCAAATGGCGTCCACAATCTTTCTCTGACGTTGTCGGACAAAATCATATTACCCAAACCTTGACCAATGCTCTGAATAATTCCCGGCTTCCTCACGCACTTCTGTTCACCGGACCACGCGGAACGGGGAAAACATCGTCGGCAAGAATTTTGGCCAAAGCTTTGCGCTGTCCTCATGCGAAAAATTTTATTCCCTGCAACGAGTGCGACTCCTGCCAAGAAATTGCTTCGGGCTCTAGCGTTGATGTCATGGAAATTGACGGAGCTTCTAACAACGGCGTCGATGCGATTCGTGAACTTCGTGACACTGTCGCTTTCATGCCCTCCAGTGGCAAATACAAGATCTATATCATCGACGAAGTTCACATGCTTTCAACAAGTGCATTTAATGCCCTGCTGAAAACCCTGGAGGAGCCGCCAGACCATGTGGTCTTCATTATGGCGACCACCGAAGTACATAAGATCCCCCAGACAATTCTGTCACGTTGCCAACGTTTTGATTTTCGACGAATCACAACCCGCCAAATCACCGAGCGACTGAAGCTTATCTGTGATCGTGAAGGCGTGTCCGCAGAAGAAGAGGCACTGTGGGTGATCGCTCGCCAAGGTGATGGCTCGATGCGGGACTCGCAAAGTCTGCTTGATCAGGTAATCACGTTTGCTAACGGGCCTTTGACTCGCGCCAATGTGGTTGAAATCCTGGGTCTAACCGATCGGGCCTTACTTTTTGAAACCTTGAATGCCTTGATTGATCGCAATTCCCAAGCCGTCATGAAGGTGATTGAGAAAATTGCGACCTCGGGCTTTGAGCCTCATTTGTTCTCTCAAGATTTGCTGGAAATGATTCGCAATCTTTTGCTGGTTAAGGTTTCTGAAGCTCAGGCCGGGCAAATTTTGGAAATGCCGGATTCAGAACTTCAATCCTTGAATGACATGTCACAAAGACTTTCCGAAGAAGACATTCACATGCTCTTTGACATGGCCTTGAAGGGTGGAAATGACATTCCTCGCGCCCAAGATCCGCGCATTGTTTTAGAAGTCACCTTGTTAAGAATGGCGTCTGCACCGAAGTTGGTGGATCTGAAGACTTTATTGCAAAATGGAGTTCCATCTTCTCACAGCGCAGGTGGGGCCAGGCCCTACGTTCCGCCGATAACTCCCCCTATAAAAAAGGGACACCAAAGGCTGAATGAGGCTCAGAAAGTTCCTGACGTTCCTGCCGGTCTTGACGCGATGAAAGCGGCGCTTGAAAACAAACCTAAAACCTCCGCGCCCGCCGTTAAAGAGACAACGCCGACAGAGACTCCTGCTCATGAAAAGTCTGCTCCCAAGGTGGCAACCGGCAGCACCCCCGCGGAAAAGTGGGTTCACTTTGTTGAGCTTCTTCGTCAAGACGATGCACTTTTTGCCGCCAAAGTTGAAAACCTGCTATTTGCTAAGGAAGAGGGAAAGCTGCTCAGCTTAGGCGTTCCTCCGAAATTGGTCTTTTTGAAAGAGCAAATGGCGGACTCCCAGGTGCGTAAAAAACTGCAAGGATTTATTGATTCATACTGGGGTGCTGGGTATTCTTTTGAAGTATTAATGAGTCGCGATCAGGTCGGAGAATCAGCCCAAGCTCTGCAACAAAAAAAGCATCAGCTGGCCGAAGAAGACCTTCGTAATAAGATCGCAGAAAACCCTATGGTGAAAGCCGCCCAAGATGTTTTCAAAGGGCACATCAAATCCATAGTGGAACTTAAGCGCAACAGCGCAGGGAGATAACATGAAAGGTATGCCTGGCGGAATGGCTCAGCTCATGAAGCAAGCCAATCAAATGCAAATGAAAATGAAAAAGACCCAAGAAGAGCTTGCTAAAAAAGAATACGAAGCAACTTCTGGTGGTGGTGCCGTTAAGGTAAAAGTCAATGGCGATCACATGATCACATCTTTGGCTATCGATCCTGAAGTTTTAAAAGCAGGTGACGTTGAGATGCTTCAAGACATGATCCTTTCTGCGACTAACGAAGCCATCAAAACTGCGAAGGATACTTCTGCAAAAGAGATGGAAAAAATCACGGGTGGCTTGAACATCCCTGGAATGTTCTAAGCAGGTCTCACTTGTTACACATTAACGCCTTGGAAAAATTAACCCATGAATTGAGCCGTCTTCCCGGAATCGGGCCGAAGACCGCTCAACGCTTGGCTTATTTTATCCTCAGATCCGGGAATGAATATCCCGAGCGTCTAAGCGAGGCGCTTTTGCGTGTGAAGGCCGAGGTGCATGATTGCCCTCGCTGCTTTAACTATACCGACACAGATCTTTGCCGCTATTGTGAAGACCCTCACCGCTCGGATGAATCCATCTGCGTGGTGGAGGAACCTGCCGATATCATGCGCATTGAGTCTTCCGGCGCTTTCCGTGGTCGCTATCACGTTTTGCACGGAGCCCTGTCACCTCTTGAAGGCATCGGCCCTAAAGAACTCAAGATCCAAGAACTTATCGAACGCATTGATGCGGGCTTAGAGGGCGATGGTCCTGTTATTAAGGAAGTCATCCTCGCTTTGGACGCCGATTTAGAGGGTGACACCACGATTTTGTACCTGGCAAAACAACTTCAAGGGAAAGGTTTGAAACTTTCTCGCATTGCCCATGGAGTTCCTATTGGCAGCGACATCGATTTCATAGATGATAGAACTATGGGTCGAGCCCTGCAAAATAGAGTGGAGCTATAATGTCCTTTATTAACTACAATGCTAAAGAGATTCACTGCAAAGTCGTTTACTACGGTCCTTCCTTGGGCGGTAAAACGACCAACATTCAGTGGGTTTATCAAAAAACAGCGGAGGACCAAAAATCCAAGCTTGTAGCATTGAACACGGACATCGAACGCACTTTGTTTTTTGACTTTCTTCCGCTGAATGTCGGCGACATTCGCGGCTTTAAAACTCGCTTCCATCTTTATACTGTCCCTGGACAGGTCGTTTACGATGCCTCTCGAAAGCTGATCCTTAAAGGTTTGGATGGAGTGATCTTCGTCGCCGACTCTCAGATTGAACGCATGGACGAAAACTTAGAGTCCCTGCGCAATCTTGAAAGAAACCTTGAACAACAAGGTTACGACATTCGCGAAGTTCCTCTGATCATGCAATATAACAAACGTGATCTTCCTAATGTGGCCTCTTTGGCCGAGCTTCGAAGCGCTTTAAACCCTTACAACGCGCCTGAAATCGAAGGCTGTGCGTCTGAAGGAAAGGGTGTTTTTGAATCGCTGAAGACGGTTTCTAAGTCTATAATCAATGTCCTCAAAGGCGGAACGACGCTATAAACAAGCGACCTCCTGCCCTTCGGACAGTCCTCCTCACTTCCCTTAGCTCCATCGTTTAACGTCGGCGCGTAAAGCTCAGATCATGGTTGAACGCGAGGTTTTTCTTCTTTTGAACTGGGTGACGGAATGGGGTCTTTTCAGAGGCAAGAGCGTGTGTTATATGAGGTTTTTCAGTAATCTTTTAGGCTAAAATAAGGCCTGAGGTTTTATATGTCTTACGATATTGCGGCTGATATTCAGCGCCTTAAAAAAGAGAAGAATGCTGTTATTTTGGCTCACTACTATGAAGAAGGCGACATCCAAGATGTGGCTGACTATGTGGGGGACAGCTTCTATCTGGCAAAGATGGGGCAACAGGTGCAACAAGATGTGATCTTGCTTGCGGGTGTTGTGTTCATGGCCGAAAGCGTGAAGATTTTAAATCCTTCTAAAACTGTTTTGGTTCCCGATTTGGAAGCGAGCTGCTCTCTTGTTAAGGGCGCTCCCTATGATCAATATCTAGCCTGGCGCCGTCAACACCCGGACGGAATTGCCGTGACCTATATCAACTCCAGTGCCGAAGTGAAGTCGATTTCCGATGTCATCATCACGTCTTCCAATGCGCAACAGATCGTGGAATCCATTCCAAAAGATCGTAAGATCCTCTTTGGGCCCGACCAACACTTAGGACGTTGGCTTTCTAAAAAACTTCAGCGCGATTTCGTTTTGTGGCCCGGGGCTTGTGAGGTCCATGTGCTATTCAACGCCAAAAAACTTTATGAACTCATCGCCCAACACCCTGACGCCGTGGTGATTGCGCACCCCGAATGTGACGACACAGTTTTACAGTACGCCCACGTCGTCGGATCAACGTCTCGATTGTTAGAAGAAGTGGAAAAAAATCCCGCAAAGAAATTCATCGTAGCCACCGAAACAGGAATCTTCCATCAGATGCAAAAAAAACGTCCAGATGTGACGTTGATTCAGGCGCCCGTGATGGATTCGGGTTGTTCGTGCAACAACTGCCCTTATATGAAGATGAACTCCATGGAGAAAATCAAACACGCCCTGGAATCCTTCAACCCCCAAGTGGGCATGAGCGAAGACCTTCGCCTGAAAGCCAAAATTTCTTTAGATCGAATGATGGATATCACCAGTGGCAAGACGGTTTCTTGGCCTACGAAATTCACGGTTTAATATCTTCAAAGGGACTCGGTCATGATTCTTCCAGAAAGCATTATCGAGTCTCTTAAAAATCATCTGAAAAATCCCGACATAAAAATTCTAGTTGCTTCCGAGTGGGGCAGTCAAAACCCCTCCCATCGGGATCTCATTCGGGCAAAGCTCACTGAGATTCAAAGCGATCAAACACCTTATTCGTCGGTTTCTCACTGCGAAGGTGCGGGTGTTATTATCCTCGCCCCCTTCCCCGTCGGCGTCGATGTGGAAGTCACAAGTCGCGTCGCAGAGAAGATCATCGCTCGCGTCTCGTCCCCCGAAGAGCTTCAGCACGCCTCCAGCTCCGCGGCCCTGTGGTGCGCCAAGGAGGCTTGTTTCAAGGCTTTGCGCAGCTATCGACAACCGTCGGTGATTTCAGAAATTTCTATAGGGGCTTGGCAAAATTTAGATTCTCAGATTGAGACGTACCAACTTTTGAACCCAGAAAACTTCAATTCTCCCTCTAGAAATCACGGTTTCTCCGTTCACTTCCTTCTTCACACATATAGCTTTTTTATTTTTCCCTCTTAACTTTGGTCCAGTCCTGCCGAAGAGTTTATTAACACACGTTAATGTTCAACGATTCAGTTGGTAAGGTTTAAGGTAGGTGAACAATGGGAAGTGGAAAGTACAATCGCAGAGTGGCTCCAAGGAAAGAGGTCTCTCCCATTCATATTTCGTATCTCACGTCTTTGGACGACTTCGCAAAAATTGCAAGAAACTGTGAGATTGTTGAGGCTTCGTCGTCGGGACTTTTGTTGCTGATCAAGCGTGAAGATTTGATTCCGTCAGCTCTTCGTAAAACTCTGACTTTAGATGTCTTGATTGGCGATCGCGTCTTTATGCATCTGGAAGAAATGAATCTTGAAGTGTCTGGCGTCATCACGCGCACACAACTTCTTGGTAAAAAAGGTTTCTATGTGGCTGTCGACTACAGCGACGAGGCGCCAGAATACTGGAGAGAGTGTTTGATGGATCTTCTTCCTAAACCCGGAGAGCTCGACTAATAAATCCTCGAACGGACTTTGTTAGAAGACCCAGGTTGTATCCTGGGTCTTTCTTTTTTAGGTGGTGTCACTCATTTTGGCACAGGTTCTGCAAACCCCCACTCCGGGGGAAACAAAATGAAACCACTTTTTAATCTAACATTTTCAATTTTTCTAATGGCTTCTGGATCTGCTTATGCGGATTCTTTTGTCACAATTCGTGATGGCCGTGAATACCTTTGCACCGCCACAGAACCTCGCAACCCAGAAGACGCCCTCGACTGCGTCGCCGAGGCCTATAGAGGCCCCTTCTCAAAAGAAGAATCCATGGAGATCTGTCGCGGAGCCACATCAAAAGCTCCGGCTATTTGCGCTATCAGCGCGTATCGCGGTCCCTTTTCAAAAGAGGAATCTATCGAACTCTGCCAGCGAGCCACCCTCGCAAATGGCCCTTCGGATTGTGCCACAACCGCTTACCGCGGCCCCTTCAGCAAAGAAGAATCCATGCAACTATGTAAACGGGGAGGCACCGCCGCCAATGCAGAGTGTGCCATCAAAGCTTACCGTGGTCCCTATAGCAAAGAAGAATCGATTCGCCTTTGTCGAGCAGAGGCAGATCTCTTGATACGCTCTTTGAACTTGATGGAAAGCTCCGCTGACGTGCAAACAAAGATTCGACTTTTTAAAGAAAGAATTCAGGGTCTATTTGAATAGGAAAAAACCCGCTGGTTTTTCAGCGGGTTTCTTTTAAACAAGATCGACAAACTTGGGAAGGCCGATTTCAGAAACCAACACCACCGAGTAGTGCGGAGGCAAAAACCAACTGATGGCCTCGGCAATTCCCTGGTGCTCCTTGGTGGGCGGATTTCCCAACGACTCAAGAGAAAATGCCAAATCATAGTGTTTACGATCTGCACTCATCACCAAGATGCGTGGGCGAAGCACGTTTTGATCACGAAAAAATTCATTTAAGATATTGCGAACATATTGAGGTAAGTAGTGTGGCGCCGGCGGCCCCGCATGAAGCCCCTGCCCTTTTTCCATCTCCACAGTTCCCACGGGAGACTCCGACGCGGTTTTATAGAACAGTCCCGTTTCCTTAAAATGCCAAAGCATTCCGTAGGTGAACACATAATCGGGATATTCTTTACGAGGGTTCACAACAAGGCCCACCCCCTTCATCGCCAACCACTGCATGATTTTATTCGCAGGCTCAGTCGCTTCCGGTGACGTCTCTGCCAAAAGATAAGGCCAGCCATCGGGACCTTTTTGAGGGACTTCGTGAATAAGTTTGAGGTTGCCTTGGGTGATCGACATAAAGAAGTCTGTCTCCCACTGATGATCGCGTCGTTCATCGGGAACATTGACCAACTCAAGTAGATTCATAGCAGACTCCTAAAAGAAAAAAGGCCGGGAAATATCCCAGCCTTTCTATGTCCCTTTCAAAAGAGGGTCAAGACGAAGTCCGTCGGAACCTGATCCTAGTACTCCTCAACAATGACGAGTGTCTTATAGCCACGCTCGTAGCGAACTTGGCCATAGTCGTCCAATTTAGGCTGACCAGTTCGAGTATCCAGCACCGGAATCTGCCCTTTGTCTGCCGCCAAAACCGCATAATAGATCTGCGTGATAAAGTCCTTATGAACTCGCACACAACCTGAAGAGGCGCGAGAACCCAAGGCCGCTTCCCCCACGGCTTCTCCCCCTTTTAAATCGGGAGGTACCTGATGAACCGCCAGACCCCGCTTTTCATTAAAGAACATGGCGTAAGGCATCTGGAACTTACTTTCACCCGATCGATATTTTTCATTTTCTACGCGCTTGATGGTGTAAAAACCGCGAGTTGTATGTCGCCAGTGAGACTCCGTAGAACCCTTAAAGATCTTATTAATAACTCCACGAACAGCGCTGATGTACTCCAGATCTTCCCGGCCCGTAGAAACGTCTGTCGTTAACATCAATTGACGATTTGTATATAGACGAAGTGTCTGAGCTTTAGGACCACGGGCCGCCTTATTGATGACGATCACGTTAGTATATTGATTAAGGTATGTTTCCCCTCGGAAGTATGCGGCCTCATCAAAGAGCTTTCCATAAGGAGCTTCGTAAGGATCTTCAACCATCAAACGTTTTTCAATTTCAGTTCTGGATTGGGCAAAAACCTGAACCGAACACAACATTGCAAATAAAAGTAATGAGAAAACTGTCAGCAATTGCTTCATTTAAGTCTCCAGCACCAAAAGTGCGTCGCTAAAAACACAGTGTGTGTCACAGTGATGTGCGCGGATATCTAGCAGAAACTTTTGCAGGGTCGTATCAATTTTGGTCACTTTGTAACAATTGTGTAATCAAGAAATTAATTCTTACGGAGGGGAAATAAAAAAAGGTCAGACTTTAAATCTGACCTTTTTTGAAATCTAAAATAAATGGTAGGGAATGCCGGATTCGAACCGACGACATCCACCTTGTAAGGGTGGCGCTCTACCAACTGAGCTAATTCCCTATCGTCTCGAAGGACCAATTTGTAACAGTGGTCCCTCGTTATTGGCAATAACTTTTTTAAAAAAATCCTACTTTTTTACGTCGTCCATGCAGAATTTTTGAGTCAGGTTCGCTGAGATCTTCATAATTTGCATATGAACCATTCCCTCAAGTCCCTGAACATCCAAAGTGCCCATGGAAAGAACCATCACCCCTTGAGTCGGGATACTTCCTCTTAATGGAGGAATTGGCGAATCTTTCTCATTAAAGGCCGTCAGCTGCACACGGTAAGTGATTCCACCCTTGCTGGTCATTTGCGCCAAAATTTTCTGGTTGCGCTCAAGACCCACGCCGGTCGCCAGCACTCGGCAAGTATCGCCGTCGAATTGCTTTACTTGCAACTGACGAAGACCCGTCGCTTTTTGACGTACAACTTTCAATGCGAAGTAAGAGACAAAGTCCCCCTGCTCCACCTTCCACAGACCTTGGATGTCGGACCATGGGAACGGCTGAGCCAATGCCCAAGGCCATGGAACCCAGCGATCATCACTCGCTGGCATCACATGCTCTTCCGTCTCCGCAAAAGCACTAGCGGACATCGTTAGTCCCAAAATTACAACCAAAGTTGATAAGAAAATTCTGCGCAACATGAATCCCCCCTAGTGCTCGAAATGAACTCGAGCCGCTTTATTCATGTAATATCCGTTTTTGGCTCTAAAAATATATTTAGGTTTTTCGTAATCAGGCTCAATCAACTTACGCAAACGCTTGATCGTCACGTAGATCTTGTTATCGTGAATAGCCGGATCGTAAGGCTGCTTCCACACGTTCTCAACCAGGAATTCTTTAGAGTAAATCTGACCTTGGTTTTGAACGAACAGACGCAAAAGATCCAACAGAATGAACTGATTTTTGAAATCAATACGCCCCAGTTTTTTCTCGACGACTGAGTGATTGACCTCGTCAAAGATAAGATCAAAGTTTGTCTGAGACTCACCACCGATTTTTTCAGCGAGTGTCTTCACCATGCGCGCCAGACGTTTTTGGTTTTCACCATCAACAGATCTTTGCGCCAGCGTGATGTAGGTTCTTGCCATATCCTTGTCGCCGATTTCAAAGTAAGCGTCCGCCAAACCGCCCATGAGGTAATTAGACATCACCACATTGCGCGTTTCTTTGACGATATCGTAGGCTTTCCACAATACCTCGATCGCCTCGTCATACTTTTTCATTTGCTTTAAGATGTCCGCATTCAAAAACAACGACGCCGCTTGAAGATCGGGCATTTGATATACTTGGAAGAAGACCTGAAGATTGTAGATCTCTTTCAAAGCGTCAGAATGACGGCCTGTCGATGGATGAGAGTAAACCATCGCCAAACCAAAAATCGCGTGACAGATATCTTCCTTATTGTCAGAGGCCAGAGCGATCGCCAAAGCTTTCTGAAGATAATCCATCGCCGTCTCAAGTTGGCCTTTGTAAGACGCGCACACTGCGAGTGTGTAGTATGTCTTGGAGTTCAGCTCAAAGCCCTCTTTAAGAACAAGATCTTGGAGTTTTTCTTTTGTTAGATTGATTTCTTCAAACTGTTCGCGCTCTGCATAGATACGCAATAACAAGTTTAAGCACTTCAAGTATTGAGAAAAATTTTTCTCAGCAAAGTATCCTTTCGAAGCATCTTGAAGATGCTGCACGGCCGGAGTGAATTCACCCCGATCGCAGTATAACTTGCCGAGCTCAAAGGCACGCTCTAGTTCATTCATAAGTTCCTAAAACTCCAAAACAAATACAAAATTACTCGCAGGGGTTCAGGTTTTTACAGATTGTCAGGATTTCGTCAATGTAAGACGCGGACAGTTGCCCACAAAATAGGCACAATGAGAATTGATTTCAGTAATGTAATCGTGGGTCCAAAAAGGGCGCGCAAATGACGCAATGAGCCCAGCGAAATTCACCTTGCGCCCGGAGGTCCTTTGCGGAAGCGGCAAAAAAACAAAAGGCCCTCTTTCGAGGGCCTTTTAGATAACGCACTTTAGTTAGAAAAGGTCACCAGGCACCTTTTTTAGTGATGATGAACGGCTTGGCCCGTGTATTGGGCTTTGATGCCGAACTCGCGTTCTTTTTGGATTTTGAAAAGCTCTTTAGGAGATTTAATGTCCAAAGCGTTGATCAACACTTGGTCCACATGATCTACCAAGATCACTTTCAAATCCTTCATCACTTCCTTCGGAATGTCCTTAAGATCTTTTTCGTTCTCTTTAGGACAGATGATAATTTTAATACCACCGCGATGAGCCGCAAGAATCTTTTCTTTCAAGCCACCGATCGCCATCACTCGACCACGAAGAGAAATCTCTCCCGTCATCGCCACTGTGCGCTTCACGGGGACTTTCATGATCGCCGATACAATCGATGTTGTTAAAGCGATACCCGCAGAAGGGCCATCCTTAGGAACAGCACCCTCTGGCAAGTGAATGTGCACGTCGATGTTTGAGAAGTACTCTTTGTCCAATCCGAACAAAGGACCTCTGGAACGAACGTAGCTCATCGCCGCCGAACAAGACTCTTTCATCACATCACCCAGTTGGCCTGTGACTGTGAATTTGCCCTTTCCAGGCACCACACTCACCTCGACAGCCAGGAGATCTCCTCCCACTTCTGTCCAAGCCATTCCGTTGGTCAAACCGATCTCGTTTTCCGTTTCGATCACGCCGAACTTGTACTTGTGAGGACCTAAAAGTTCGACCAGCTTTTGTGGTGTCACCACATAGCCTGATGTTTTGGAAGTCGTCGTTTTAGCTGCTTTCGCACCTTTTTTAGCAGCTGCGGACTTCTTATCAGTCTTTGCTTCTGCTTTGAAGTTCTCCACAGTTTCGCCCATCACGATTTCCTTAGCGACCTTACGGCACACATTGGCCATCTGTCTTTCTAAGTTACGAACGCCAGCTTCTTTCGTGTAGTAACGAATGATATCGCGGATCGTTTCGTCTTTGATCGTGACTTTATAGTCCTTCAATCCATGGTTTTCCAACTGCTTCGGAACAAGGTAGTTCTTCGCAATGTGGAATTTTTCCTGCTCAATGTAACCTTCCAGATTGATGATCTCCATACGATCCAAGAGAGGTCTTGGAATTGTATGCAATGAGTTCGCTGTCGCGATAAACATCACTTTTGAAAGGTCGTATTCAAGCTCCAAGTAATGATCTTGGAAGTTGTTGTTTTGTTCAGGGTCCAAAACTTCGAGCATCGCCGCCGCTGGGTCTCCACGGAAGTCGTTGGCCATCTTGTCGATCTCATCCAAAAGAACAAGTGGATTTCCCTTATCGACTTTGCGAAGAGCTTGAAGGATTTTACCTGGCATTGCTCCCACATATGTTTTTCTGTGACCGCGAATCTCGGCTTCGTCTCTCACCCCGCCCAGAGAAATTCTGGCAAACGGACGATTCAAAGACTCGGCAATAGATCTTGCCAACGATGTTTTACCAACCCCTGGAGGGCCAGCCAAACAAAGGATCGGGCCCTTCATGTCTTTCGAAATCGAAAGCACAGCAAGGTATTCCAAGATTCTGTCTTTAACTTTCTCAAGACCCCAGTGATCGTCATCCAGGATGCGCTGAGCGTTCTTAAGATCATGCTTTTCTTCATTGTAGTCATACCAAGGAAGAGAAAGAACCCAGTCGATGTAGTTACGAACGACCGTGGCCTCCGCAGACATCGGTGACATCATTTTGAGCTTTTTAATCTCTTTCATGACCTTGTCTTTGGCTTCTTGGCTCATCTTCTTATTCTTGGTCTTAATTTCTAGATCCTGCAATTCAGCTTGGTAGTCGTCTTTTTCACCAAGTTCTTTCTGAATGGCCTGCATTTGCTCGTTGAGGTAGTACTCTTTTTGAGAGCGCTCCATCTGCTTTTTTACGCGTGTGCGGATCTTCTTCTCAACTTCGAGAATCTCGATTTCACCCGTCATCAAGTTCAACAAATGCTCCAGACGTTTGGACGGATCAATGATCTCCAAAACGGCCTGTTTGTCTTCAAGCTTCAAGTTGAGCTGAGCCACGATGATATCCGCAAGTTCGCCCGGATTTTCGATCGTCGAAACACGCATCAAGATTTCAGGAGGGATGCGCTTGTTGAGCTTCACGTAAGTCTCAAATGTGCCCTTCACCGAGCGCACCAAAGCTTGTGCCTCAACGATGTTCGAAGAATCTTCATCAAGGGACTCACAAGACACCATGAAGAAGTTCTCGTTGTTTACGAAATTCTTAATCTTTACACGACGTTTACCCTCAACGAGAACCTTCACAGTTCCGTCCGGCAAACGCAGAAGTTGAATAATGGTTCCAACAGTACCGATAGCAAAGATGTCTTTGGGTTCGGGATTGTTTGTTTTAGCGTCTTTTTGAGCCGCCAACACGATATCGGTCTGCTTGCTCATCGCTTCTTCCAGAGCATTGATGCTCTTTTCGCGACCAACAAACAAAGGCATCATCATATGTGGAAAAATGATGAGGTCTCTTAGGGGCAAAAGTGGTAGTTGTTGTACTTTTCCCTCGCTCATATCCTCTCCCTCCCTGTGGGTTAACGAGCACTTGCGCTTTTTAAGACACAAGAGGTTTTTGCGGGGGTTAATATCCGTATCAACCTTGTGCAAATTCCTACACTCAGTCTAACTATGTGTTCGATTACTGGGAAGTAAATATATTCGGAAAAAAAACAGTTCTGGCCCCTACCACGAGTCCATTTTGCCGTTATTTTAGGCATCATAATGAGACTTAATACTAACCGAAAACTATTCTTATTAGTGTCGATATTTGAGAATCTTTCCGAATTGTAATTCCCCGGGGTTAGATTTTCGTGCCTTTTTTGGCCAAATTGTTCGATAAGTGCATTGTGACATCGAGTAATTCCAGACGCTGGTTCCGCAGAAACTCACTCTCTTTAAAGCTTCTCATTGCAACATGGGCCGTGAGTTCTTTTGCTACATTAATTCTAACGGCCATCCAGCTTATTATGGACTATCAAAGAGATTTTGATAAGTTACAGAACAATTTTGCCATTATCAAAAACTCCTACCTCGACTCCATGGCGGAACACCTCTGGTCCTATGACACTCGACTTTTAGAGATTCAACTAGATGGACTCAGCCGCTTGCAGGGCGTGAGCTATCTTCGCTTGGTGGCGGATAACAAAACCATCTACGAGTCGGGAAAGTCAGATCCCAGCGATGACAACCACAAACGTTTTGAAATTTACCACAAAAATACGAACGAAATTCTAGGCACCCTCGACGTCGAGTTGGACGTTAAAAATTTACGGGAACGGTATTTCCAAGACGCGATCTGGATTTTCATTCGTCAAGGGGCTAAAACCCTTGTCGTGGTTTCCTTCCTGTACTTTATCTTCAATCACATCTTGGTCGTTCATATTCAGCACATCGCAGACCACCTCAAAAACATTGATCGCCGTAATACAGTGGATCTTCAACTTAAACGCCCTCGGCACAAAGGTGAAGACGAGCTGGACGTGTTGGTTGACTCTATCAACCAATTTCGATCGGATCTGCTTCTGGCAAATGAAAAACTCGAACGCTTGAATCAAAACCTTGAACAAAAAGTGATCGAGCGCACGCGGCAGCTAACAACTAAAAACGAAAGCCTTGAAAAGGCTATGTTGCAAATCAAACGTATGCAGGCAACTCTGGTCGCACAAGAGAGACTGGCCTCTTTGGGAAGCCTGACCGCCAGTGTCGCCCACGAAATTCGCAATCCCTTGAACTTTGTCCTGAACTTCAGCGAGCTCTTAACGGACTCCGAAAACATTGAAGAGATCAAAGAAATCAGCCGTGTGGTTCTTAAGCACAGCCAACGCATCGATCAAATCGTCCGCTCGATGCAGATTTTGTCAGGGTATGACAGCGATGTCCTTGAAACGACGGACATTAACGACATTGTGAAGCGAGCATATCAGGATACTGTCTCCACACGCGCCATGGGCTCAAGTTACGTCCCTCCGAAAGTCACCTATCGCCTAGGGGATTCCATCATGGCTCCCGCCTATGCGACCTCTCTTTTGCGAGCTCTTTCAAACATCATCGACAATGCCATTCATGCTCTTGAAAAAAAGGTGCTCGCCAACAAGGTGTTTGAACCTGAATTGACCTTGTCGACTGCTATTCGCGGTGAAACAGTCGAAATCATCATTCGCGACAACGGCGTCGGAATCCCCGAAATACTGGGTGAGAAAATCTTTGACCCTTTTTTAACAACCAAGGCCGCCGGAGAAGGGGCTGGTCTTGGACTGACCGTTGCATTTAATATTGCTCAAAAACATGGCGGCACATTAAAGTATTCAAGTGAGTTTGGACAATGGAGTGAATTCGTATTGGCCCTCCCCCTTGCACATGAAAGACTCAGTTCATGATTAATATTCTGATTGTTGACGACGAGGCGGATACTCATCTGCTTTACAAGTTGAAGTTCAAAAAGCTGTTTTCCAATTTGGGGGAACTTAATCTTGTTTCTTTTTTAAATGCGCCCGATTGCCTCAAATATCTTGAAAGAAACGATGTGCCCCCCGTCGACCTCATACTTTCAGATATCAATATGCCCGACATGGATGGATTTGAACTTCTTCAAAAAGTTCACGAAAAAAAACCAAAACTTCCCTTTTACATGGTGAGTGCTTACGAGTCCTCCGAATTTCGCATCAAAGCAGACAGTCTTGGCGCCACTCGCTTTTTAAGTAAACCGGTGGATTTTCACCTTCTCGGGGACATGCTAAAGAAAGATCTTTCCATCCAGACATAAAAAGCCAGCGCGCCCCAGATCAACTTCTTAGCAAAGGACAAATAAAAAAACCAGGGTCTCCCCTGGTTTTTTATTAACTCAATTTGCAAGAGCTCTGACCTATGCAGAACTCTTCTTTTTTGCTTCTTCTTCAGCCTGAATTTCTTCGTCGGTCTTATAAACCAACATAGGCTGAGCGCCTTCGTTGATCACGTTTTCGTCGATCACAACTTCCTTCACATTTGCTTTGGAAGGAATGTCGTACATAATATCCAACATCGCCGTTTCAAGAACTCCACGAAGACCCCGAGCTCCCGTTTTACGCTTCAAAGCCATTTGTGCAACAGCACGCAAAGCTTTATCGGTAAACTTCAACTCAACACCTTCAAAGCTGAAAAGCTTTTGGTATTGTTTGGTGATGGCGTTTTTCGGTCTCACCAAAATATCCATCAAAGCTTCTTCATCCAATTGGCCCAACACCGCAATCGCCGGCAAACGACCAATAAACTCAGGGATCAGACCAAACTTAGACAAGTCATCCGGCTCCACCTTGGCAAGAAGGTTCGAGCTCTTTTCAACCTCTTCGGCCGTACGGATGTCCGCAGCGATACCCATTGTTTTATTCGATGTTCTGTTTTCGATGATCTTATCAAGACCGACGAAAGCTCCACCCACGATGAACAAAATATTAGTTGTATCTACTTGAATGAACTCTTGTTGTGGATGTTTACGTCCCCCTTTGGGAGGAAGATTCGCCACAGTCCCCTCGAGGATCTTTAAAAGAGCCTGCTGAACACCCTCACCACTCACATCGCGTGTGATGGAAGGATTTTCAGATTTACGAGAGATCTTGTCGATCTCGTCCACGTAAATCACACCTCTTTGGGCTTTTTCAACGTCGTAGTCTGCTGCTTGCAACAAATTCAACACAACGTTTTCGACGTCTTCACCGACATAACCGGCTTCCGTCAAAGTCGTCGCATCCGCCATCGCAAAAGGCACATTCAAAATTTTAGCAATAGTCTGAGCCAACAAAGTTTTCCCTGATCCCGTAGGGCCGATCAACAGGATGTTCGACTTTTGCATCTCGACATCTGCCGTCTTTTTCCCTTGAGACAAGGCATTCACGCGCTTGTAGTGATTGTGAACCGCAACGGCCAACGTTTTCTTCGCCTGCACTTGCCCGATCACATAATCGTCAAGATACGTTTTGATGTCCGAAGGCTTGGGAACTTTGAAAGTCCCTTTGACCGCCGTCTCACGCTCTTTTTCCTCGTCGATGATGTCATTACAAAGATCAATACACTCATCACAGATGTAAACGCCAGGCCCTGCAATCAACTTTTTGACTTCTTTTTGGCCTTTACCGCAAAAGCTGCATCTCAATGCGCCGTTAGTGTCTTTCGTTGTCATCGCTTCTTATCCTTTTTTCGCTTTTCGAGATTCTACAACGTGGTCAAGCAATCCGAATTCCTTTGCTTGGTAAGGGTCCATAAAGTTATCCCTTTCCATCTGCTCTCTCAAGAAATCATATGGTTTGCCTGTGTGCGTTTCGTAAATGCGAGTGAGTTTTTCTTTTGTTCTGAGCAACTCTCTGGCGTGAATTTCAATATCCGTTACCTGCCCAGACAATCCCCCCCCCGAAAGAAGAGGCTGATGGATCATGATACGAGTGTTCGGAAGGCTGTAACGCTTTCCCTTGGTTCCTGCTGTCAGCAGCAGAGAACCCATACTTGCCGCCATCCCCATGCAATATGTTGCCACATCGCACTTTACAAATTGCATAATATCGTAGATCGCAAGACCTGCAGAGACACTTCCGCCGGGAGAGTTGATGTACAAGTGGATGTCTTTGTCTGGATTATCGACTTCCAAGAAAAGAAACTGCGCGATAATCGCGTTGGCTACCTCATCTGTCACCGCAGATCCTAAGATCACGATGCGGTCTTTTAGAAGGCGGGAGTAGATGTCGTATGATCTTTCACCCTTTGAGGTCTGCTCTATGACGTATGGAATGAGTGCCACTGCTGTCTCCTGTGGTTGTGAGTGAGGTGTCATGCTGTGTACCTATCGGAATCTTAGCTCAGGACTTTATCAAAAAGCTTTGACCCAACTTGCTGCTGTGCTAAACATGTTGAGTCCGCATAAAACTGAATACTTTAAGGGGTTTCTATGACTTTCAACTTGTTAAATAAAGATATCGAGTCTCTTCAATGCCCGGCTTTGGTCGTGTTCGCTAAAGCGTCCAGCGGCAAAGACAAGCTCGCAAAATTGACTCATTCTGAACTTCATAAAAGACTTTCGTCTGCAATCGATGACAAGTCGATCACTGGCAAGCATCAGGAAGTCGTCACCTTCAGAGAAGTTTCTTACAAAAACTATCGCCACGTTGTAGTCGTGGGTCTTGGCGAAGAAGATTCGATGGATCACGAGA
>JANJTG010000155.1 GCA_024711265.1 Bdellovibrio sp.
GACGATATTTCTTAGATCCCATCATATCGTCCATCATAGGGCAGCCGTCTTTCCCCATCATGTCTTGGCAGCTTGTTTTCATTTCTGCACGACAGTCCATCATGGACTTATCGGTACGTAAACAGGTGGCCATTTTTTCATGCATTCCGGCCATAGCTTCTCGCTGCTCTTTGGTCCATTCCTTATCCATCATCATTTTAGGTTTCATCTTCGTATCTTTGGAGGTATCCGCACTCCAGGCCGCATTTCCAATGCAAAGAGATAAAATAGAAAGCAGTAGAAATTTTCCCATGAATAATTCCTTTCAAAATAAGTTTATGACACTTAAAAAGAATTCTATGGGTATTAATAAACGAGCTCACTTTAAATTTGCTGAGTGGGGTAAATAACAAAAGAACAACCAACGAAGTGTGGGATGTCGGCAGATACTTATCTGATAAGTTATATTATGTAACGTTAAGTAAGGGCCTTTTCGAAGGTATTCGCTTAGAGCCCTATAATTTGATTCATTTTAGGAATTTCGACATCCAGTTTTAACTGATCCTGGATGCGTCTTCTTAGTTCATCGGCGGCGGTGCTTTCTCCGTGCACTAGAAATACTTTTCCAGGTCTCTGATCCGCTGTTTTGATCCAATTTAAAAGATCTTTTCGATCTGCATGGGCCGAAAACGAATCTGAAGGAACGACTTTGCAATGAATATCCACATACATTCCATGAACTTTCACATCTTGAGAACCATTTAATAAGCTCCATCCGCGAGTTCCCGGGCTTTGAAATCCGGCCAATAACAAGATGTTCTTAGGGTCTGGTGCGAAGGCCTTCAGATGATGCAAAACTCGGCCTCCAGTAAGCATTCCGCTGGCAGCAATAATAATCATGGGGCCAGGACTTCGATTTAAAGCCTTCGATTCTTCGGCTGTTTTAACGATATGAACTTCAGACATCACTTCCGCAAACTGCCCTGGACCAAGGCGGTGTCCTGTGGCGTGATCCTCGTAAAGTCCAGAAACATCCTCGGCCATAGGGGAGTTAAAGAAAACGGGGATTTGGGCAGGGACTTCCCCTGCCCGTTTCAATTCAACAATTTCATAGACAAGATTTTGAGCTCTTCCCACAGCAAAACTCGGGATAAGCAGAACTCCCTTGGATTTTGCGATCTCTAAGATGCATTCCTTAAGTATTTCTTTAGATGGAATGGTTGAATGATCTCGGTTTCCGTAGGTGGACTCCATCACAAGATAATCACAGTCTTGCGGAGGTTCTGGAGGCCACATTAAGGGATCGTTATTTCGTCCTAAGTCTCCAGAAAAATAGATGCTTTTTGAGCCGTTAGAAACAAGAGCTGAAGAAGCCCCTAGAATATGCCCAGCATTGTATAGTTCCACTTTTAAAGAGCCGACTTCAAATTGGTCGTGAAGTTTTTGAGTTTGAAATAGAGGCAATGTTTTTTCAACATCTTCCACTGTATATAAGGCCAGTGCGGGATAATGCTTTGAAAAGCCTTTTTTATTTGCGTATTCCGCATCTTCTTCTTGGATTTTCGCTGAATCCAGCAGAATGATTTTCGCAAGTTCTCGAGTGGCCTCGGTGCAGTAGATAGGTCCCTTAAAGCCTTTCTTTACAAGTAACGGAAGAGCTCCGCAGTGATCTAGATGGGCGTGGGTCAAGATGACGGCGTCGATGTCTTTTGCGTTAAACGGCAAATCCGCCCAGTTCAGAAGGCGCAGTTCTTTAAGCCCTTGAAACATACCGCAATCAATAAGGATTCTTGTATTATCGTGGTGGACCAAAAATTTTGATCCTGTCACAGTGCCTGCACCGCCAAGAAATCCAATTTCCATAGTGATCTCCCCCTCTAACCTTCGAAAGAGACCACTATAGCATGGATTACGGTATAAATTAAAAGACTTTAGAGCAACTCATCGCTTTAAGGTTCACTTCTGTCATTTGCTTGAAGAATTCATGACCTTCGCGATTGTAACGCTCTTTAAGACCTTCGTCGTTGGTATCTTTGGCCGCCGCCCAAGATGAAAAATTAATTTTCGTCTTATCAGAGACATCTTTAACAAACATCTCGTAAGTATAGTCTTTGTTAAAAGAACCCTCTTTATAAGTGACCACTTCATCCGGGAAAACAATAAGAGGCGCTAAAAGCTCAATTTCTGACGAATACATCGAAGGAATATTGGGAATCATACGGCGTGAATCCATTTTCACTACCAAAATGCCACCATAGGGAACTGACGTCGTCTCCCCTTTTACTTCCTTTGTCACGTTTTGACCCATAAAACGATAGGCAATCGCAGGGTCATATGTGAAAGAGATAAAGCTAGAAGCCTTGGGGTCCTTTGCGTGAGCTGTCATTTGGTCCGTAATTTTTACGGATCTCACTTGGGAGCCATGATTCGCAAATCCAATATCACCATTCTTTTCTCGATTCGTTGAAAGAGATCTCAAACGACGCGTGTAACTGCCTTGATTTTTCGTGAGAACGGTCGACATGAAACCAAAAATCTCACCTTGAGCCGTTTGGCGACGTTGAATTTTGTCCGTGTCGTACTTAAGACCACGGAAAGCCACCGTGGATTTTTCGTGATTAGGATGTTCAATCGCCTCAAGCCAGATTTTCCATGTATTGGCTTCAACAGGCTCCATGACGGCCCAAGGCAGATACGCTTCTAGTAATTGACGAACTCCTTTTCTGTCGTTTTTCAAGATCAGATCGTCGAGTTTTTCCTGCATGGCTTCTAGTTTATCCAATGAGCCTGTTTCAGACTTCCACTTATCAAGAGCCTTTTGTTGTTTACGGACAAACTGAGCCGCTTCCGCATCCAACTTCTCAGAGTGACCTTTAAGCTCTGTTCGAATGTCTTCGATGATATTGGAGGTTAATTTCATTTCCTGAACGAAAAGTGGTTTCAATTCAACATTTTGAAGAAGATCAATTTGTAAAGCATTCCAGCGTGCTTTGGCTGTGGGACTGCCTTCGCGAACATTTGTTAAAAGTTCCGCCACCGCATGAGGCGACTCTACTTCTGCATGAATTTTATGATCCAAAGATCCAGAAAAAGCGGGCGAATGACTTCCAAAAGATGAGGTTGACGTTAGCATGGTAACCAAAGCCAAGTCTTTCACCAATAGAGCGGGGCTTTTAACAGCCGTCTCATCATAACGAAGGCGGAATGTGAGTCCTTTTTCTGTGTATTCAGGAATGATCTCTGTGTGAGTTTCCGTATTAACGAAATCCACCTTTTCTGCAACCGCTCGAGATGTTTTGCGTAGCGAATTTGATACGTAGCCATTTGTCGACTGTGTTGACTTCACGACGTTGTTAATAAAGTCAGTCTCAACCGAAAACTCGACCTTAGGAGCCCCTGGCGCGGTCGTTTGAGTCGCAACTTGCGGTCCGCCATCATAGGTCGCCGTTTTCATCGCTTGTGACTTAGATGAGTTCAGAATCTGCGTAGCCGCAGCGACCATCTTGTCAAAAAAACCGGCGTGCGCAGGCATCGTATGCACAGTGACGGCCAAAACTACAGCCAAACAAGGAAGAGTTCTTTTTACAAAAGGATGGCTTCGCATCTCATACCTCCAGCAGACTCAGTGACTTCGCGGAAACGAACACCACCGTTTTTATCAATTTCTTTAGTTAAACCTAACTTCTTTAAAATCTTGTTCTCATAGTGTTGTGCCAGGACTCTTTGAGTGCGTGAGTTGAAAAACAACGCTTGACGAGTTTTTTCAGCATCAAAAGAGATCATTTCAACAACCAACTCTTTACCCATGACGGCTTGGATCCGGCTTAATTCAGAACCGTAAACTTTCATCGCATCAGCACTTGTCATGTTTCCAACCATCAACTGAAGCTTCAAGGCTTTCTTAGGATTCCAAGTGCCATTCAAGAACTCTTCGCCACCGACAATTGCGAAACTGACATTGGAAATCTTCTTCGAGATAACCTCAAGCGCGCCAGAGAACTTCTCAAGCTTATCCATCAAGAGCTGACGGTCAAAAGCGGGCTCCGCCTTAATCAGAGTTTCCAATTCTTCTGTCGTTGTAAGCCCTTGACGAATCGCTAATTGAGTCAGTTGCGCTTTCGAAGTCACGTCACGAGAAGGTCTTAAGGCATCAATCTTTTGATACATAGCTTTAACGACCTTTTCAGAGGAGATCATTTCAAAGTTAGAAACAGGAGCTTTAATGCCATTGTTAATAAAAAGGCTTTCCAGAAGCTTCAACTGTCCATTCTTACGTTTGCCTGAATCCGCCGCAGCAACAGCCAGGGTCTCATGTTCTGATCCTACGACATCAGAAACCAGGAGATAAGGTTGGAAACTTACGCGAGATCCAAGGTTTTCCTTAAGATAACCAGTTTCAAGTTCGACCACGTCGATTTTATGACTCCATTGATTGAACCATTTCTTTGTCTCATCAAAAGGAGATGTTACTTGTCCCAGGGTCATACCCGTTTTAACGAAGTCAGTTCCATAACTGGGTCTTTCAAGATCCAGAAGTTTTCCGGCTTGAGTATAAGTCTTAGAAGGAGCGACAACATCCCCGACTTTGAGCCCTTTATCAATGATGGCTCCAGCGGTTCCAATGTAGACAACTTTCTCATGCCCCGAGTTTTTAATCGCACGAGCGACCGGAATCACTTCATCTCCCCACATGTTAGAGATAAATCTCCAGCGAACGATCTTTCCATCCTTTGTTTCCAGAAGAACGTCTGAAATATCATGGCTGGGTTGTTCAGAGTTGAAAATTTCATAACTTGAACTCATAGGACTTGGGATCTTTTCAAATTCCGTTTTCACCACAGCCGCTTTTGTGGTCACAGAGAAATAGGTTCCTGTTTCAGAGACTCGGTGAGAAAGTTTTTGTAGCTGGGAACGTTCCGCACCCACAACCTCTTTGATATTGGGCTGTACTTGAGCCATCATGCCCGCCATGGCAATCACATTGCCGATAGCTGACTTTTGACCGATGACCACCATGTCAGCCTTTGGTAGCGTCTTAAATAACTCAGACAGGCGGCGTTCTTGTTCTCGGTGAACAGCATTGGCATTACCGTAAACACGAACAAAATCGTTTTTCAAAGCCACTTTTCCTTCGAACTTTAAGATACGAAGTTGAGCAATCAAATGTTTCACGCGATCGTCGCCGGAAATACGCGTAAAGGCGTAAGAATATTCTTTTGAGCGAGGATCAAATACCAAATAGATTTTGTTGTAATTCGCAGAGCGAGTTTTAACTTCCGCGACCACTTCGCGTTCTTCTTGAGACACTCTTTGACGGAAGTCGCGCTCTGTGCCCATGTGAAATTCAATTGATTTATGAGTTAAAGCGGCATCCCAAAAAAGAGCTCGCGTTGTTTTTTCAGAGATATATCTTTCAGCATCCAGCAAAATTGTGTCGCCAGCCACGTTGGGAATGGATCTTTTATTAAAGGTAACAGGTTCATTATTTAAAGAGGATACCGAACCTTCACGTTTTAAAGTGATGGCGTCTGCTTTAAAACCTTCCATTAATTTCTTACGGAAAAAGTTATAATTCCATTCGATATCTTTAAGAGTGAGGTTCTTAAATTCTGGGAATTTCTTATGTAACATAGAAAGAATAAGTTCATTCCATTTGTCTGGATTGTTCAGATCTTGAAACTGAAACTTTTCTTTAGCGTAGTCTTCGGGTTCAATGCGGCGAATGGCTTCAGCCGCTAGTTTTTGATTATGATCCATCAAATAGTCAGCAAGACCATCGGAATAGAAATCCAAACGATCCACCGCAAGAAGATAGTCTAATTGAAATAGTTGAGCCCTATGTTCGACCGTAATTTCAGCTCGAACAGGCACTCCTATCCCATGTGTTGAAATCAGAAACGCAACCAGCAGAGTATAGATCTTACGCATAGAAAACACCTCACAGAGGTACTATGCAAACTCCAGGGCCATTTCTAAGTGTTGGATAATGTTCGATTTCTCAGTTTGAGAGCAAGGTGAAATTCCATAATTGTCACTCACCTGTAAAACGGGGAGACGTCTCAGAATGAAACAGTGGCTCCCCTACTTCGTTTAGTTATTCAAAGGTCCACTCTTTAAAGCCAGCTTTTAAGGCAGCTTCCAAATCTTTACGATCAATTTCATAAACATTCGCGTTTCCAGTTGGACTTCCACACAGCTGAATGCGCATCATCCCGTCATTCTTATTCACGGAAGAAAAGACCTGAATGCCTTTCAGGTCTTTTTGCATTTCAGCTAAAGGGATCGCCTTTCCCTGGCCACACTGCAAAGATCCATCAGCTTTATAAACCTTCACACGATCTGTTGTCGCGGACTTACTCATCGGAACCTCGCTTACGGTTGTCGATTTGTCGGCCATCTTTTGAGTTCGGCAGTTGCCATGAGAACAAGCCCCCAGAGCAAATAAAAGAGGCACAGTTAGAAGCAGTTTTTTCATTATTTACTCCTTAAAATAAGGTGTTTTAATCCAACCCGCTTCAATCGCATAAAGATTGGCTTCACCAGAGATGAAGTAGATACGATTGTTTTTTTCATCCACTTGAGGGGCAGAAAGGATACCCCGTCCTGGTTCCATCGCACCCAGCTCAGCTCCCGAATTGGCGTCTAAAAACCTCAATTTTCCTTGAGACTCTCCAAAGACCAAAGATCCTTTATAGTTTTTAACCTGCGTGGCGATACCTTCTTTGAGTTTATAACTCCATACCTTTTCGCCATTGTTTTTCTTTAAGGCCCAAACTTCACCATTCGTCGTTGGATAAAAGAGTTTGTCGCCCAACATAGTGATGGCGCTGTAGCCACCACCGTCCACACGCCACAAGACCTCGCCTTTATCTGCAGAAACGCAATAGAGCTTGTCGTCATAACCTGCAATATAGATCTGATTGCCTTCAACAACGGGAGTCGCATCGATATCACGGAATCTCTTGTTGCGATTTAACTGAAGTTCCCAAGCCACGGCACCTGATTTTGCATTCAGCGCAACCAACGCCCCGTCTGAAAACCCGACATAAAGCATTCCGTTATATAAAGCCGCCTGACTGCCTCCGCGAATAGAGAACTGAGATGTGTCTTGTCTTGAGTACAACCAAATCTGACGTCCTGTAGCTGCATCTAACGCGTAAAAAACGTTATTCCCGGCAAGGAAGTAAACCACCCCCTCATCCAACAGCGGGGCGGCTAAATTTTCCGCTTTTGTCGGAAAAGTCCATTGGACTCGTCCTGTACTGGATTCGACTGAATAAAAGTTTCCATCGCTGGCACCCACAAAAAGACGATCTTTAATGGCTGCAGCACTTGGTTCAACTCCATTTTGCACGGGAAGACGCCATTTCATGCGACCTGAGTCGCGTTCATAGGCGACAATACCATCAAGACCGTTTCCCTGTATGATCAACTCGCCCACTAAAAGAGGGGTCATGCGATTGATCTTACGAAACCCCAAGTTGTCCTTGGAGGTCGTTTGTCGAATCCATGCGGTTTTTACTTCGTATTCTCTTTTGCTGTTATTTTTAGAGCTCCACTGATCCAGAGTGCGTTCCATTGTCGCACACCCCGTCAGCACCAGAAAAAGAGATCCGAGAAGAACTGACTTCATGAAATCCTCTGATTAAAGATTCTTTTTAGCTTTAAGAAGGCGCAAATATTTTTGAGCTTCTTTTGCGGCTGTAAAATCGGTCGTATTTTGATCTTCTTTTTTGCCGATCTCCGTATAAATCTCTTCCGCCTTCGCCAAATCATTCATGGATTCATAACAAAGACCCATGCGCAATTTTGCTTCGTCGTGAGCAAACGCCAATGCCTTCATGCCGGAAAGGGCCTGCCATTTTTCAATTGCAGCTTTGCAGTCACTCTTATCCGCTTGCACATTTCCCATTTGCATCAACACAAGAGCTGTCAAAGTATCATTTTTACTAAGACCTTTTTCAACCTTCTGAAGAACCGCCAAAGCTTCATCATGCTTTTTGTAAGATAGATAAATCTCGCTTAAGTTGATCGCCGCCATTTGAGCTGCTTTTGTGTTGGGAGATTCAGAGATAAACGTCTCAAAACCCGCTACCTCCGTGCCGTAATCTTTTTGAAGATCACCAGAAGCCTTTTTTGTAGGATCAAACTTAGGGGCTTCTTTTTTGTCTTTCGCTTGATTCGCCATAATTTCAGCACGTGCGGCTTCTTCGTAGCCACGTTTTTTCTCAGTATAGGCTTTTTCAAGAAGGAAGTACTTTTCTTGCTGAGTAACTTCTTTTTTCTCGGTCATGTAACTTGCGATAGAAACACCCAAACCGAGGACGACAAAAGCCACCACAGCCGTAATAACAATTTTTGAATGAGTTGTGGTCCAAACGAAACCTTCTCTTAGAGTCTTCGTGACCTGATCTGGAGATTTCAATTCTTCTTTTGAAAACTTAGTGCTCAAGATATTCCCTCGCTGTTAACTGAATCAATTATGAGAAGTACTTTTCAATACTTACGAGAGAAGATTGTTCTTTGGTCGAGGCGAGATGTCAATAACGAAGGAGATTATACTTTTGTGCGACTTTAGCAATGATGCAAAGTGCCTCAGTCATAGGATGGCTGCTCGCGGAGAGGTCAAGGACCACATTCCGAGAGCAGCGATAAGATAAAATTAGCGGTTATAAACTTCTTTCAACGTCGTGAAAGAGCGAGAAGACTTACCTGGATGACGCTGTTTCAAGCGACCGATCGTGTTGATACGCTCTTCTGCCAGACGGTCTGCTGCCGTGTGAGTTCCGATATTGTCACGTTTTGCAATTTCGTAAACTTTCAAAATATTATCATAAACGCGCTTTGTTTTTTCAAAAGCACGCTCTGGAGAATACCCCTCAAGTTCAACGAAAACGTTCATCACGCCACCGGCGTTGATCACGTAGTCTGGAGCGTAAAGAATACCAAGCTCTTTAAGTTGGTCGCCATGACGAGATTCAGCCAACAAATTGTTCGCACCGCCGGCAATAACTTTTGTTTTAAACTTAGTGATGGTTTGGTCATTTACAACTGCACCCAAAGCACAAGGAGCCAAGATATCACACTCAACAGAAAGGATCTCTTCAGGAGAAACCACTTTTGCTCCGTACTGCTCACCAATAGCCTTTGCTCGGTTTGCATCAATATCAGCCACAGTAATAACAGCGCCCTCTTCATGAAGGAACTTCACAAGATTAGAGCCCACATTACCAAGACCTTGAACAGCAATTCTTAAGCCCTTCAAAGAGTCTGTATTGAACTTCTCTTTCGCAGAAGCCTTGATCCCCATCAAAACGCCATGCGCCGTGTACGGAGATGGATCACCGGACCCACCGAAATCTTTAGGAATTCCTGTCACCCATGGAGTCTCCATATAAATGTGCTCCATATCTTGAACATTCGTTCCCACGTCTTCCGCAGTGATATATTTACCGTTCAATGAGTTCACAAATTGACCAAAAGCACGGAAAAGACCTTCTGACTTTTGAGTCTTAGGATCTCCGATAATAACGGCCTTACCACCACCAAGATTGAGGCCTGAAGCTGCCGCTTTATAGGTCATTCCTTTAGACAAACGAAGAACGTCGATCAGAGCCTCATCTTCGTTTTTGTAGTTCCACATACGGGTACCACCAAGAGCTGGCCCCAAAGAAGTGTTATGAATAGCAATGATCGCCTTCAATCCAACATGAGGGTCGTTACAGAAAACAACTTGCTCATGGTCTCCATGCTTAGAAATAAGCTCAAAAGTTCCCAACGTAGGCTCCTTCTTTTTGTAATTGCGAGGAGATCATGGGTCCATTTGAGTAAAAAGACTAGCGTTAATGCGGCGAATTAGTGGAGTGAAGACAGAATCATAAAACGGCCCCCGAATAACGTCGAGGGCCGCGGTTGTAACTACATTTTTTCGGGAGCCGGAATGCCTAAAACAGCAAGACCTTGTTTTAGAGTGAGTCCCACTGCGGAGCTCAAAGCCAAACGAGCTTCGCGAACAGTTTCGTCTTTTTCCGTCCCGATAGGACACTCATGATAGAAGACGTTAAACTTTTTCGCTAACTCATACAAATAAGTACAGATTGCCGCAGGTTTAAAGTTTTCCGCCGCTTGAGCCACAGAAGAGTTAAATCCGAACAACGCTTGCATCAATTGTCGTTCTGAAGCATGAGTCAACACACTCCAATCCACCTTCGCCTGAGTGCGTGAAAACTTTCGCCCCAAGCTGGCAATACGCGCATAAGAGTATTGAACGAAGGGTCCAGATTCTCCATCCAGCTTCAACCATTCATTCATATCAAAAACAATTTTCTTATTTGTATCCATGCGAAGCATGCCGTAAAAAATAGCACCCTTTGCTACTTGGCCCGCAATCATCTCAATATCCTGCGCAGACCATTCGTTTTCGTATCGACTCAAATAGGTCGTTTTAACGTGCTCTTCCATACGATGAACTAATTCAGTCAACGGAACGATATTTCCTTTTCGCGAACTCATGGCGCCATCTGGAAGTTCCACATAATTATATTGAAGATGAAAGCAGTTCTTCGCCTGTTCAAAACCAAGAATATCCAAGACTCGAAAGACCTGTTTAAAGTGCAATGCTTGGCGCATATCGACGACATAAACACTCTTTTCGATATGAACGTCTTCAAATTTATGTTTTGCTAAAAGTAAATCTTTAGTCGCGTAAAGCCCTGTTCCGTCCGACTTCAAAAGCATGCAAAAGCCTAGATTCTCGGACTCCAAATTATAGCCGATGGCACCATCTGATTTTTGCAACTTTCCTTGTTCGTAAAGCTCTTTCACCCATTGCGCTGAAGGGGAGTCCATCTCGGACTCAAAATACCATTCATCAAAATGAACGTCGGCCCACGCATAGACCTTCTTCATGAGTTCAATGGACCATTCGCGGGTTTCCTTCCAAAGATCAAAATAAGGCCCCGCCTTGGATTCAAGTTGACGAAGAATTTCGGTGAGTTCTTGTCTATTAATATCTTCTTGGGGCGTACCAACTTGATCTTCCAATAGAAGATTCGCCTTAGAATACATGCGCCCCAACCATTCCCCTTTTCCTACGGCCGGAACAGGCTCTTGATTGTGCTTTTTCATGTACCAAAGACATTTTGCAACGTGCGTCCCCATATCACCAGGGAAGGTGGAGGAAACGATGTCGCGTCCGCTGTAGCGAAGCATGCGTACAATCGCATCTCCCAGGCAAAGATTTCTCATATGCCCCACATGAAGTTCTTTGTGGGTATTGGGCTGGGAATACTCAATCATGGTACGCGGTGATTTCTCTACAAGCTGCTTTTTAAAAAAGCTCCCGTCTAAAATAGTGCTGAGAATCTTGTCACCATGGCAGGAGGAGGAGAACGTGATGTTTAAATAAGGCCCGGCAGCCTGAGCCTTCTCAATATAGACGTCGGCAGGGAAATTCTGAGCAATTTCCGCCGCGATCTGAGGAGGTCCTTTTTTAAGGGCTTTTGCTAAAGTAAAGCAGCCGAAAGCCAAATCACCCATTTCAGACTGTGGTGGCTCAACGAGCGCTTTGTAAATCTCTTCCTCAGGGAGGTTTTGACCCATCTTTTGAATGGCTTCTGAAATCTTTTGTGTCGCTAAAAGGCGAATAGAGTCGTGCTTAATCATAGACCTTTCCAAAACCAGAGCACCGCGAGGGCCCAAAAAATACTAGTGAGAAGGATGACTATACTCATCTTCTTGTGAAAATTCAGGTCTTTTTTGAGTTGCCCGATCTCACTATAAAGCTCGGTTCGTTCTTTAGATAAAACCTGCAACTGAGACTGCAGTTGAGACGACAAATTTTCCATGCTTTCAGTGCGCTGCTGGCGCTCTAAATCCAACTCTTGAAGAGCCTTTTGATGCAGAACCTGTGGATGAGTGCTGATGAAGTACTGTGGCGTGAGGCCGGGAATTTTTTCCCGAAGAGCCAAGTACCACTGCAAAGCTCGCCAGACGTGAGGAGGCGCTTCATCACCTTGCTTAGTCCATCGCGTCCAACTTGAGGGATCCACCAAAAGGAGTTGGGCCATTTTGCGCTGAGAAAGCCCTAATTCCCCGCGAATTTCTTCTAAATTTCCAAGCTGTTTTTGAAGTACGGAGACCTGAGCCTCATAGTGCATCCTGAAAGAGGTTTTGGATCGAGGACCCAAATCGCCCTCAATAAACCCCTCGTCAAAGCCCCCTTTTTCGAAACCTTGAAGAGCCTGGTCTAGACCATCCTTTTCCATCTTGCCCCCATTTGAACCATTGTATTTCACAATATTTATATTGTGTTTCACACTAAATAGCGTTGTATAATACATATATCTTTCCTAAGTGGGCTTTGAGGTGTCAAGCTAAGTATTTGAAACCACAAATGAATCATCAAAGACATAGCCCAGCACCCCCTTTTTCAAATTCGCCTAAAGCTTATAGTTATAAGCTTTAGTATTAACATATTGATTTTATTGATTATTTTATACGTGCTTTTATGGTGTTGATGCTATTGTGCGCCGCAGTATATATAGATACAGCGCGTCTAAACATAAATAATTTATATACACCCTCTTGGGTGCAATGAGTCGTGAAATGCTCTTGTCAAATCTACCAAGACTTTTGAATGATGGGATATGTCTACGGCACCTCGGTATCAGCTCAATAAGAATAAATACTTGCTTCCACCTGAAACGGAACGTTTGCGAAAAATTCTCACAGATTTCCAAGATAAGGATCCGCGCAATTGTTTGATGATTTGGGTGGCCCTACGAACTGGGGCTCGAGCTCAGGAAGTTTTAAATATTCAACGCAGCGATTTAAACACCTACGACGAAAGCATCTTTATCAGGGGTCTTAAGGGCTCTAACGACCGAGAAATTCCCATTCACTCTGATATCTTCTCAAGACTTCATCGTTTTGCCGAAGCCCAAGGAGGAACAAAGGTGTTTCCTATTAGTTACCCTCGACTCTATCAGATCTGGGAAATGTATCGCCCCGTCCCAAAGAAGTTTCACGCCTTAAGACATACTTTTGCGATTGAATTATACAGAAAGACGAAAGATTTAAGATTGGTCCAGGTGGCGTTGGGACATCGAAATATCACCAACACCATGGTTTATGCTGATTATGTATATTCCCAGCAGGAACTAAGAAAGCTGATTCTTTAAACTACTCTTCCAAAGAATTAATTTCGTTGGCAAGACGCTCAAATTGCTTCTCTTCAGAGGCGCGATGGCTTCGTTTTTCCTTCTTAAAGGCTAAAAGATCCTTTTTGGTAGGAGCATTGTAAGAGACGCCAGAGTTTTCAACCACCACGATGCGCTCGCGAACATCCGCCGCTGCAACACCTTCTCTTGCCTCTTCCATGTTATGTTTCACTGTGGAGTGAAGCTCATTCTGGGCTTTAACATTCTCAGTAATAAGAGCATTAAAGTCAGAAACCTTCGCAAATCCCAGAGCAGGAATCATGGCGATGACTGTTGCTAGCACTTGCTTTTTCATAAATCACTCCTTGCAGATACCTTCCTCTAAAGCAAGCCGAGTGCCAACTAAGCCCCCCTTCATTTCGAGCCCAGGACTTTTCGTCGACAATATGCCTGACAAGTGTCAAAGAAGTAGTGATCAATTCTTGTCTTGATACAGAAATGGCCCTATCTTCATGCTTAGATAAAGACTTTACTGGCTTTTCAAAAGAGTGTCTCAAAATGATAAAAACGCTTTTCCCTACATTTATTTACTACGCCCCTTTAAAATCCCAAGGAATCCTTCAACTTAATAAAGAGATCAAACAAGAAGCACTGAAGTTTTCCGAAATCGACGACCAGGGAAAGTTATGGTGCTTAAAAAACTACAGAGGAGGTTACACTTCCTACGGCTCCATGTCCCAGCTTCACAAAATCTCAACAACCTTTGAAAATTTAGAAAAAGACATCAATAAGCACGTTTATAAGTTCGCTCGCCATCTTGAGATGGATATCAACCCCAAAGAGCTGAAAATGACCTCCTGCTGGATTAACATCATGCCTCCCGGGGTTACTCACGCAATGCACATTCATCCGCTCTCAGTTATCAGCGGCACTTACTACGTTCAAACCCCCAAGAATTGCTCTTCAATTAAATTTGAAGACCCTCGCCTTGAGTCTTTCATGGCATCCCCACCACGAAAACACAACGCCAAAGACTTCAATCAAAGACACATCTCTGTAGCCCCCAGAGAAGGGCATATTGTTTTATTTGAAAGTTGGCTTCGCCACGAAGTTCCGCCCAATGATGCCACTAAGGAACGGATCAGCATCAGTTTCAACTATGACTGGGACTAATGCGTGAAAGACGCGTTGGGAATCCGTATTCAGAATCTCTTCAAAAGTTTCCCTAAAAGGGACGTGATTCAAGGGTTGAACCTGAATATTGAACCCGGCTCTTTTGTTTCTATTGTGGGACCGTCTGGTTGTGGCAAGTCGACACTCCTGAGGTTGATTGCAGGACTTGAATCTCCAACTCAAGGGGAGTTGCAACTTTCTCCACAACCCCCCTCCTCCTTCAGCTTTGTTTTTCAGGAACCCAATCTTTTAGCTTGGCGCACGGTTTATGAAAATGTCGCTCTTCCGTTTGAACTCAGCGGGGCCCTTAAACTCATTTCTGAAGAGGATAAACACACCCGCATTATGAACTCGCTAAAAAAGGTGAAACTGGAAGAGGCCGTCTCACTTTTCCCCCATGAACTTTCTGGGGGAATGAAAATGCGCGTGTCTTTGGCGCGAGCTTTAGTCAGCTCTCCTCAGCTTTTATTAATGGACGAGCCTTTTGCTGCGTTGGATGAAAACACCCGCTTTGAAATGCAAAATCAGTTGCATCAATTGTGGCAAGAAGAGCGCATGACGATTCTTTTTGTGACCCACTCTTTGTTTGAATCCACTTATCTTGCGCAAAGAATTCTTATGCTTAAAGGTGAGGGGGCAAAACTTGCCTTAGATCATAAGGTGGATCTCCCCTTCGAGCGCACGGAGGAGCTGCGCACTTCTGAGAGCTTAAACCGCATCGTCAGACTTCTCTCAGAAAGACTTCGCGAATGAAACGTTATCTGCCGTCTTTTTTTAGTTTTCTACTTCTAACTGTGTTTATGGAGCTTCTTGTGCGACAAGGCGCTGTCGGCGAAAGTCTTTTTCCAGCCCCCAGTTCTGTTTTTAAAACCTTAGGGGAGCTTCACGGAGAGTTTCGCCAAGCTTTTTTTGAAACTCTTCTGAACGTCTTAGCAGGTCTTGGATTGAGTGTTGTCTTTGGAAGCCTGATTGCCTTTATTTTTTCCCTTTCCGACCTTTTGAAAAAGTCCATTCTTCCATTTGCGATCTTCTTCCAGACGGTTCCAATTATAGCCATCGCCCCTTTGTTGGTGATCTATTTTGGGTTTGGCAGTCCCACGGTTATTGCCTCAAGTTTTATTGTTTCCATCTTCCCCATTATAGCCAACACTTTGATGGGGTTGGAAAGTGCAAGCGCCTCTCAAAAAGACTTATTCCGCCTGTATCAAGCTTCCCGCTTTCAAACGCTCGTAAAACTTAGATTTCCTCAGGCCTATTCGCATATCTATGCGGGTATAAAAGTCTCTGCGGGGCTTTCTATTATTGGCGCTATCGCCGGAGAGTTCGTCGGCGGGGGCGGACTGGGGGCGATGATTGACTCGGCCCGCACTCAACAAAGAGTAGACATTGTCTTTGGTGTCTTATTATTGTTGTCCCTTATGGGTCTCACTTTCGTTGCCACACTGGCCCTTATTAACAAGGTCATTTTGTCTCGACGTCCTTTTGCCTCTCTGCCTCAGGAGTGAATAATGAAAATCTATTTGTTGATGATTTTGCTTTTTGTTTCCCCTAGCGCCTTTTCAAAACCACTGACTTTGGCTTTAAACTGGAAGGCCGAACCTGAGTTTGGTGGTTTTTATGCTGCAGTCCTTGAAGGGTACTATAAAAAGCAAGGACTTGAAGTAAGTATTATCGAAGGTGGATCAGGAACTCCGACAGTTCAGATGTTAGGTAATAACAAAGTAGACTTTGCGATCGTAAGCGCTGATGAAATCATCTTATGGCAAGATCGAAATCCTAAAAATAAAGTGATCGGTCTTTTTGTCGTTTACCAGACCTCTCCTTATATCGTTATGACTCATGCCGAAAGAAATTTTAAATCCCTTAAAGAGGTCTTCTTAAGCGAAGGCCTGCTCTCAATGCAGTCCGGGCTTCCCTATTATCAGTTCCTCATTCAAAAGTTCGGGAAGCCCAAAGTCAAAGTGGTTCCTTATTTGGGTGGCGTTGGAAACTTCTTGAATGATAAAACTTTTTCTCAACAAGGTTTTATCACTACAGAACCTCTTAGTGCTGAAAAATCAGGAGCAAAAGTAAAAAGCTTTTTAATCGCAGATGAGGGGTTCAATCCCTATCTCGTCGTCGTCGCAACCACGGAAGAAACTCTTAAAAACAAACCCGACTTAGTAAAAAAAATGATCTTAGCGACTCGCCAAGGTTGGGAGGCGTACCTTCGAAATCCACAAACTACAAATCAACATATGGCCACCCTCAATAAGGCTTTGGATTTAGAGACTTTCAATAAAGCGGCCGAAATTCAAAAACCTTTGATTGTCACTCAAGACAGTTCATTGGGAATTATGACAACAGCAAGATGGGAGAAACTTCTTCTGCAAATGAGAGAGCTTAAGCTGATCAAATCCCCCATGAAGGCCCAGGATTTTTTCATCAATCAATAGAAGGAAGGGGACAAATCCCCTTCCTTACTGACTAAAGAGCCTTCAGGGTCTTGCGCCTGTTTCGCGAGGAGGCTGTCTGGTTTTTACAGCCCACTGACGATCCACTTTGGCTACAAAACTGCGAATATTCTCTGCAACCTCTTCAGGCTGCTCAATAGCCAAAGCATATCCCGCATGATGAATTGTTTTAAACTCCGCACCCCGAATGTTTTTAGCGAGGCGACGGTAAGCCTCAATGTTCGCTGGCGCATCCTCGTCACCGGCAAGAACTAAAACTGAACAATGAATATTGGACAGTTCTTTTGTGACATCTTTACGATGAAATATCTGAAAGGCCTCTTCGAGCTCTTCGGGTTTTAGGTCAGCAACATATTTCAACCACTTTTCACGACGACTGACCTGCACGGGATCCTTTGTCGCCCGGAAGGTCGATCCAAACCACATCTCTGAAAAAGCCTGTACTCCTGACTTCATTCCATTCTTTTTAGCGTCCTCAACATAACTATCCATTTTACTGATTTCCTCTGGACTGTCAGGTTCGGCCGTCACCCCCATAAGAGTGCAGCTTTTAAGCAGATCAGAGCGAGAAATCGCCAACTGAAGACCTACATACGCTCCCAGGCAGTTTCCGACAAAATGGCAGGGGTCGACATTCAGTTTCTCAATAAGCTCGGCCACATCCCGAGCGCTGTGCTCAAGGTCAGGACTTGCGGGACGAGAACTTTTTCCTGCTCCCCGGTGATCATAAATAATCACGCGATAGTCGTCGGAAAGCATCCTGACGATAGGCTCATAAACACTGGTATTGGTATATAGAAGCGGACTGAGTACGATGGCGGGGGATGACTTCGACCCGTGATCTTCATAGTAATACTCATTTCCGTTGATTCTGAGGGTTGCCATAAGCACCTCCTTGTTATTCCAGCTTGAGGCTACTCCTTCGAGATAGAGGCGCAAGACACCCTCGACGAAAACAAACCTTGACCAACCGCCCCATTTCTTATAGAACGAGCCCCTTGTATAATGTCCTCCGAAGCTGAACAGGAGCCCTGTTATGAAAATCAATCTTACTGAAATCCCAGAAGAAGGTAGAGCCTACCACTGGAACAGCCAAACGGCAGAGCTTAATAGCATCCTGGCAGACTTGATTGGAAAGACCCTTCATGAAACTGAGTTTTTTATTAAACCCTTGAATTCCAGAGACTTCGAGCTAATTGGCACCATCAAAACCAAACTTCCTGAGACTTGCTCTCGTTGTGGAATCGAAATCCCCTTTCCTGTTGATGAGAAATTTCATGAAATCCTGATTCCCAAGCAAAATCAGCCTCGCGGAAGTAAATATTCCAAGGTCAACCACGTCAGTGATCTTCCTGAGGGGGGGCCTGAGGTCTCTGAGTACGAAGGACACCATTTTGATATTGGTGAGTACCTTCATGAGGTTGTCGCTCTTGCTGCGCCTTTTAATGCAGCAGGCCCTGAAGATGAGAATGGGGACTGCTCTATTTGTAAAATTCCCGTGAAAGGACGAAGCTTTAGCTATGATGAAGAAATGCCTAGCGAGAAGCCATTAAATCCCTTTGCGGTTTTAAAGAATATCAAAATCAATTAAAGGGTTGATTTTTATCATTCTTTGGTTAAATTAACGTGCTTCAATTATAACTGATTCAAAAAGAGGTTTGAAATGCCAACTCCTAAGAAGAAAACGTCTCGCTCTCGCCGTGATATGCGTCGTTCACACGACGGTTTGTCTACTCCTGCAGTTTCTGTTGAAAAGAAAACTGGCGAATTGACTCGTCCTCACCGCGCGCACAAAGGTGAAGACGGCGCTTTGTACTACAAGGGCAAGCAAATCAGCGCAGCTAAGTAATATCTAAAAGACAGGTTGATTCCATGGCAGGATTATATCGATCTCGAGTTGCAGGGATAGGCTCCTATCTACCAGAGAAAGTTCTTACGAACTTTGATCTCGAAAAAATGGTAGAGACGAACGATCAATGGATCGTTGAAAGGACCGGGATCGAACGCCGCCATGTCGCTAATAGCGACCAAGCCACTTCGGATCTCTGTGTTATTGCGGCTCAAAAAGCTCTCCAAGACGCTCAGTTAAAAATTGAAGATGTTGACATGATCATCGTGGGCACCGTTACTGGTGACCACCAAATGCCGTCCACAGCTTGTTTTGTACAAACCAAGTTGGGCGCAAAAAACATCATGTCCTTCGATATTAACGCCGCTTGTTCTGGATTCCTTTATGGTGTGACCATCGCAGACCAGTTCATTCGTTCCGGAATGTACAAGAATATTCTTGTCATTGGGGCCGAGGTTTTGACTCGCTACATGAATTACAAAGATCGCGAAACCTGCATTCTTTTCGGAGATGGCGCTGGAGCTTGGATTCTTTCTCGCGCCCAAGAGGGCGATAAAAATATCATCGAGAGTTCCCACTCCCACGCAGACGGCAGTCTTGCTGATCTTCTGATTCTTCCCGGAGGAGGAAGTAAATATCCTCAATCCCAAGAAGTCATCGATAAGGGCATGAACTTCATGAGCATGAAAGGTCGCGAGATCTTTAAAAATGCAGTTCGCACGATGGCCCTTTGCTGCAGAGAAGCCTTAGAGTACAATCATATTTCTCCTGATCAGGTAGACTGGATTGTTCCTCATCAGGCGAATAAGCGCATCATTGAAGCTGTAGCTGATCAATTTAAATTCCCTATGGAGCGCGTGATTGTCTACGTGAATGAGACTGGCAATACATCCGCCGCTTCAATTCCTTTGGCCTTTGATTGGGCCGTCAAAAACGGAAAAATAAAAAGGGGTCAAACCATCCTCCTGACGGCGTTCGGAGCAGGTCTGACTTCTGGCAGTATTCTATTGAGGTACTAAAGCATGTTTACTTTGGCATTCCCCGGACAAGGCAGCCAGCAACCTGGCATGGGTCGCTATTTATTTGAAAACTTCAAAATTGCGCAAGAAACCTTTGAAGAAGGCTCTGAAGCTTTAAAACAGGATATGAAAAAGCTCTGCTTTGAGGGGAGCGAAGAGGACCTCGCCCTAACTGAGAACACCCAACCCGCTCTTCTTCTTGTTTCTACAGCCACTCAACGAGTTCTGCGCAATGACTTTAACGTTAAGGCTGTTGCCGCGGCCGGACACTCTATTGGTGAGTATGCAGCTCTTGTGGCTGCGGATGTGATTCGCTTTGACGAAGCCATGAGAGCCGTTCGTACTCGTGGCCAAGCCATGCAATCCGCGGTGCCCGTAGGACAAGGCGGAATGGTGGCCGTCCTAGGGTTAGAGCCTGAGCAAGTCGAAACACTTTGCTCTTATGTTGTGAAAAACTCAGGCTTCGGCCCGCTTTCTGCTGCTAACTTTAACTCCCCTGGACAGATCGTGATCTCAGGCTCGCAAAAAGCCATCGCTTGGCTGAAAGACAACTTTAAGCCCGAGCTGATTTTCACAGAAGCCCCCAGACGCGCGAAACTCATACCTCTTTCAGTGTCAGCGCCTTTCCATTGCGAAATGATGAAGCCCGCTGAGGACAAGATGAGACTTGTCCTGACTGCGATGGAGTTTAAAACCGCAGCTTTCCCGATCATTCAAAACTTCCATGCCAAAGCAGAAACAGAAGGGTCCACTCTGAGAGAGAACCTGATTCGCCAAGTTTCTGCCCCGGTTCGTTGGACACAAAGTATGGAAGTTCTCAAATCCATGAATCACTCTCAGGTGATTGAATGTGGCGCTGGAAAAGTCCTTCAGGGATTATTGAAAAAGATTGATCCTGAATTCTTCAAAGTTATGACCACCACAAGCTTGGAAGATATTAAAACTATTGAGGATTTTTTGAAAGCTTCGAGTCATTGAAATTTCTTGAGCTTTACTCTGAGTTCGGTCAAAGTGTGCTGAAAACAACACATGTAATGAGCAGAAAAGGATTTTGCACATGAGCGGAAAATCGCTTCAAGGAAAGAAAATTGTTGTGACCGGAGGAAGTCGAGGCATTGGCGCTTCGATCGTTAAGCTTCTGGCGGAAGAAGGCGCTCAAGTAGCCTTCACCTATTCTTCTCGCGAAGAATCTGCTCAACAAGTAGCTCACACCCTTCCTGGAGAAGGTCATTTCTATATCAAAATGAATATCTCTGACGAAGCGTCAGTGAACGAAGCTGTTGAGCATATTCTTGAAAAGTGGCCCGAAGTGGATGGCGTTGTGAACAACGCAGGTATCACCAAAGATCAGTTGCTTCTGCGCATGAAAGCGGAAGATTTTGATTCCGTTATCAATACAAATCTGCGCGGTACTTTTTTAGTTACGAAAGCCTTCACTAAAACGATGATGAAAGCCCGCAAAGGCTCCATCGTCAACATCACCTCGATCATTGGTGAAACCGGAAATGCAGGGCAAGCGAACTATGCAGCCTCCAAAGCTGGCACTATCGCTTTTGCAAAATCCGTGGCACAGGAACTCGCATCTCGCAATGTTCGCGTGAACAACGTGGCTCCTGGATTTATCGCGACAGAAATGACGGAAGTTCTTTCTGAAGACGTTAAAAATAAAATGATGGAACGCATTCCTCTGCAAAAAATTGGAGAAGGCAATGACGTCGCACAGGCCGTGCGCTTTTTATTGAGTGATGAATCCAAGTACATCACGGGTCACACTCTGGATGTGAACGGCGGAATGCATATGAATTAACAGCTTCGGCTGTGTAAGCTGAGGAATTTCAAATTCCAATGCTAAAAGGGTTTAAATTCGCGATAAAAACGAAGAACCCGACTGGACTTGAAGATTAAAATAGATGAACGCACTATTAGGAGGACAAATGGCAATTCATCCAAAAGTAAAAGATATCATTGTTGAGCAATTAGGCGTAGATCCAGATAAAGTTAAGCCTGAAGCTTCTTTCATCGACGATCTTGGCGCTGACAGCCTTGATATCGTTGAACTTGTGATGGC
>JANJTG010000113.1 GCA_024711265.1 Bdellovibrio sp.
GTGCTCAGAGCTGTCGCTTTAGTTATGAAATGTATGTCGATGGCGAAAAGAAAGATCTCAACGGAAAGTCTTTTTTAGTTTCACCTCAAGATCTTTGCGGCATCAACGAAGTTCCTGGGCTCATAGAGGCTGGCGTTGACTGCTTTAAAGTAGAAGGACGTCTAAAGACTCCGGAATACGTTGCCACAGCGGCTCGAAGTTTTGATGAAGCCATCAACGCAACTCAAAGCGGGCAATCACTTACGAACGTGGGGCAGCTAAAAAAACAAATGGCCTCAACCTACTCGCGAGGATTCTATAGTGGCTGGCTTCACGGAGTAAATCATCAAAAGCTGGTGGAAGGGACTTTCAGCTCTCACCGTGGTTTCGAGTTTGGAAAAATCTTGCACATCCGAGGAAGTTCTTTGGAAGTGGAACTCAATGACGACGTTTTCTTACAGGGCTTAAAATCAAACTTTCTTCAAGCCGGAGACGGCGTTCTTTGGGTCTATAAAGATGCCCAAGGACGAAGTGTCGAAAAAGGTGGTTTTATTTTCGCAGCCAAAGCCACCTCAGATCGTCGCATAGAGCTTGAATTTTCTCGAGAGATCCAGATGGAAGGCCTTTTTGTTGGAGCTCGGGTTTTCTATAACCACGACAAGGATCTTAAAAAAGACGTCTCGTTGAGTGTGGAAGACAAACAAAGAAAAAAACGCATCCCCGTCTTTATTCGTGCCGAGGCTTCTTTAGGACAACCTTTGAAGGTCGAATATTCCGACGGAAAAAACGTGGTCTCAGGACTTTCGGAAAATCTTTGCGAGACTGCAAAAAACAAAGGACTGAATGCTCAGGATCTGCAAGAGGAACTTTTTGCGTTGATGGGAAGTCCGTTCCGAGGCGAAGCTTTTTCTTGCGAGATAGATCCTCAAACTCCCCTTTTCTTGCCTCACAGACAAATCAAGGAATTACGGCAAAAGCTGGTGAAACAATTGGCGGATTTACGAATCCTCCATGGTGAAGAACGAGTCGTGACACCGCGAACTCAAATTGATGAATGGCTGGAAAGTGAAAAATCACCGGGTACACAACCTCAGCGTCCTCAGCTTAATCTACTTCTGCGGGAAAAAGCCCAAGTCGAGGATCTGACGAAAGCCATCGAAAAAGGGGAACTCACCGCAAAGGGAATTAACGTCGTGATTCTGGATTTTGAATTCGGTCGTGACTTTGAATCCAGTTTGTTGATGTTAAGACAACAAGGCCTCAAGGTGGGATTAGCTACAACTCGTATCCTAAAACCCAACGAGCATCGTAACATCAAGCATCTGCTAAGCCTTAATCCCGACGCCATCCTAGCCAGAAACTTGGGCGCCGTCCAATACTTGCAAGCGAACGGATATCAAGGGCAAATTCTTGGAGATTTTAGTTTAAATGTAACAAATCATTTAACGGCGAAATACCTTCTTGAAAAAGGCCTTTCAAGCCTTTGTCTGGGCTACGATCTCAATCACGTGCAGGTTAGCGAGTTGATTCAAGCGGGTTCATCGGATCGTTTTGAAGTCACTGTCTATCAGTACATGCCCAGCTTCCATATGGAGCATTGTGTTTTTGCGGCTTTCTTAAGCCAGGGTTCGAGCTATCGAGATTGCGGCAAACCGTGTGAAAAACATGAAGTAAAGTTGAAAGATCAGTTCGGGCACTGGCATCAAATCAAGCCTGATCAAGAGTGTCGCAATACGATGTTTAACAGCACCTCCCAGTCCGCCGCCCGTTATCTTAAAGAGTGGGAAAACTTGGGACTGGGATACATTCGCTATGAGGCTCTGAAGGAAAGAAGCTCTGAGTTGATCACAAAGATTCAAGCCCATCTGGATTTCATCAACGGCCAGAAAGATTTAGCTTCATTGATGAAAGATCTCGGAAATGTGGAAAGTTATGGTCTTTCAGAGAGTCACTTTCAAAGAGAAAAAGAATATCAAAGTCGGAAGAAATAAAGTCGCTTATTAAACAAAGCACTTGTGTGATTGCAAGTGCTTTGTTTAGTTTAGACAGGTATTTCCACAATAGATCGAATTCCCGTCCGAGCGGTCATCGCATGAACGACCGCACGCAGACCCATTATTGTTTTGCCTTGAGTCCCGATGACTTGTCCTAAGTTTTCTTTTACGCAGTTCACGCGATAGACCGTTGTCTTGGGTCCAACATAGGTGGTGACTGTCACAGTTTCTGGGTTGTCTACCAAAAGACGAACAATGTGTTCTATCAAGAGTCGAATTTCTTCCCTATAAGCCTCCTGATCTATGTCAGAGCCTTTTGCTTTATGTTCTTCCATTTTATAGGTTTCGATATCACCCATCACTATTCTCCCATGATGAAATATGCCGTCGCTTTTCGTCCAAAATTACAATGTCCTCCCGGAACAGGAACCCACTTAGAAATAATGGACTGATCTTTTGCAATATCCACGAACTCTTCTGAACCTTCTAAAAAACCATAGCCATCTGATAGTCCTGTTGAGACATAGAACTTGGATCTTTTTGAAGAGTCATACTTCTTCAAAAGCCTCAGTGGATCATGATTCTCCCAGTCCTTCTGATTGATGAATACACTGCGAGAGATCTTGAGCATCCTTTTCACAAGTCGAGGATTTGCTCCAGTTCTTTGGATGTAATCATCGATTTCCACAGGGGATGAAAAAGGTCCCACCGTAGTGATCGCAGGACATAAGAGCGCCACGCGAGAAAACATTCCAGGATTACGCAAGGCCACTTCGGCCGCACTAAATCCCCCCATAGATTGTCCGATCAGATGGCGTCGCCCCCCTTGGAGGCCCCCCATTTTCTTCTCCAACGAAGGCATAATTCCTCTTGTAAACAGGGGTAGCAACGGGAAGCGTTTGTTGTTCACAAGAAGCCATTGCGGCCCAAAAGAAATCGCCACGATTCGCGGTCTATAACCTCGGAACTGCCACCACTTTTGAATCACCAATGTCCCCAGACATTGCGTGAACCAAGTTTCTTCAGATCCCCCCAGGCCGTGGAAGAAATAAATGATATCATTGCTGTTGGTGGCTTCCGCATTTCGATAACAATACCGAAAAGAGATCCCACTTAAGCTTTCCTGGCCACACGAGTAATTTCTTTTTTCTATTTCAACTTCATTCTCAAAGGACGCTTGAGATGACACTGAAACGCACAGAAGGAGCGATATCACAAATAGAGTCTTCATGGCTTCCCCCTCTATAAGACAGAGGGTCCCTTGAGGACTTCAAAAAATCAATTTGCAATATCGAAATCTTCTTGAACTCTGTGCTTAGACACAAGCACCTGTTCCCCGGTATTGAGGCATTTCAGATAGTAGTGATTATAACCTCTGTTTGTTATCACAAACCGACGAGGCTGTTTGGGCGTTAATTTTTTTGAAAGAATAGAACCCACATCCAAGGTTTCATACTTCCCCAGAAGCTTTGCGGAAACACGATTGCGAATCACCTGAATCCAGAAAGCCGCCAGAAGCATGATAAGCCCCACAGAAACCGAAAAAATCCAGTGGAATTTATGTTCCATCATCCACGTGAAAGACACCGGCGACATGACAGAGACCAGCACCATAGCTCCAGTCAGCACACCTTCTTGCCTTTGATATTTTTTGAATTCTTCTACAAAAGATGACATTTCGTCAGAGCCTCACTACCTACAAGAGAGACTCTTATAGAACCACAAATGGTTAAAAAGGATCGAGTCCAGATTTGGTTATTTTTGTTTGATGCCCCGCCTCCGAGTCCTTCCGAAAAAAGAAAACCCACAATTTTGTGAAATTGTGGGTTTCTAAAAATTTAAAAATGAAAACTTCTCCCCGCTGTTACTCCTTCAGCTTCGGAGTGATCTTCAGCTCCAGAGGTTTTCCGTCTCTCAAGACCTTAATTGTTGTCTCTTTATTGGGTTTCACGGATTGAAGTGTATAAACGTAGTCGTAAAGATTTTCGATCTTTGTTCCGTCAAATTCAGTGATGATATCTTTGTCTTTTAATCCTGCCATCTCGCCAGGACTGTCCTTGGAAGCCCCTGTAATGCGAACGCCTTTGACTCCCTCTTGAGAGTAGTCTGGGATGGTGCCGAGATAAACGCGGAAAGTACGACCTTCCATTTTACTTTGAGCACTTGCGACCTTCACATATTTAACCATCTGAACTTTGGAGTCCGTCAGTAAATCCGTGAATCCTTGAACCGCATTTAAGACTTTAGCCACGCCCTCATAGTTGATCAAATCAGCAACGTCTCGAGGCGTGTGATACTCCCCATGGGACCCTGTAAAGAAGTTGGCCGTCGGAATCCCCGCCATATACAAAGCCAAAGAGTCCGTGGGCAAATAGGGATCTTCTTGAATGATCATCGGAGTCGCCGTTCGAATCCCCACTTCCTCCGCAATACGGGTCCAGTTATCTGCCGAACCAAGTCCTTGCACAAAGAGGCGGTCTTTCAAGCGACCGATCATATCCATGTTAACATAAGCCTCAAGATTATGTTTCGCAGCTTCTTTGGCGAAATAAGAAGACCCTAGATTTCCAAGTTCCTCCCCAGACCATACCGCAAAATACAAATTCTTTTGCAGCTTGTGTGGGGATGTCTTCTTTAGATTTGCGTAGTGATGAGCAAGCTCCATCACGCCTGAAACACCCGATGCGTTATCATCAGCGCCATAGTGAGGTCGTCCCACTTCTGGACCACGCGCCAGACTGTTGCCGAACTGACCAAAACCCAAGTGATCCCCGTGCGCCCCGATCAGCACAGCGGATTTCGCCCCTTTAACGGGAAGCTTAGCAATCACGTTGGTTCCTTGGGACTTCTGAAACTGCAAATCAATTTTTGCCTTCACATAAGCTGAAGGAATACTCACCGCTTCAATAGAGTCGCCTTTATCCAAGGTCTTCTGCAAAGAACTTAAATCATGTCCTGCATATTTTAAAAGCTCGGTCGCGGCCGGAGTTGAAAGTCTTAACACACCCAAAGTGCTTTCAGACAAAGATCCTTCAAATTTAACCTTACCAAATTTATCAGGCACACCACTCAGTGGTCCGTTGATAACAAGAATACCTACCGCGCCTTCATTTTTCGCAACAGTCACTTTGTGTTGCAAGCGAGAGTAGAGATTTAAATAGTGGCGACGTGCTGGAGAGATATCTGCGGGAAGATCCGTAAGAACCATGACCCACTTCCCCTTTACATCCAGACCTTTGTATGAATTGTATTCCACTTCTTTGTCACTGGCGGGGGCCTTAATTCCGTAACCAGCAAAAACAATCGGAGCTTCTCTAAACTCTCCGACTTTTGAGAATGAAACGGGCTCATAGTCTTTAGAAAGCTCGAATTTCTTAGCGTAAGAACCAACAACTTCAAGTGAGTTCTGAGGTCCTAAATTCACACCTGAAGTGAATTCGAAGGTTTGAAAGAAAGAGCCTTTAGGTCCAGCCCCTTCAAGTCCCCAAGACTTCAAGAGCTGCGCTAACTTTTCCGTATAAACCTTTTCTTCCCCTGTGCCAGTTCCACGACCTTGCATCTCTGGAGACGATAGATAGTAGACCCATTTCTTAATATCTTCCACTCGCACATCGGGACTGAGGGAGCCTTGAGCAGGATCCTGGGCTGAAAGCCCCAAAAGCTTTCTCGCTAAAGCATCATCCCACTTCGCAATCAGAATTTGCGACTCGCCCTTTTCGTTTCTGTGAGTCCAGGAAAGACCATTTCCATCCGGAGTGAACACGGGAAGCCCATCAAACCCCTCATCAAAAGTCACACGCACTGGAGCTTTGGTGCCGACAGCGTCCACAATGAAAAGTTCAAAATTTGAATACCCAAGGACACTGGAACCAAAAATAACGTAATCACCAGAGGGGTGGAAGAACGGAGCCCAAGACATCGACTTCAAGTGCGTGATTTGCTTCTGATCACTGCCGTCCACATTCATAGTGAAGATTTCAGCCGTTGAACCATTAGGAGAAAAACGGCGCCAAGTGATCTTTTTTCCATCCGCACTGAAGAAAGGTCCGCCATCATACCCCTTGCTATTGGTAAGACGCTTCACCTGGGTTCCATCCGCTTTCATAATGTAAATGTCCATCATGTAAGAGGAATCTTGATCGAAGAGTTTTTTATCCTCACCAGTGAGGGTTTCCGTGTAGCCTGCACGATTCGAGGCAAATGCAATCCACTGACCATCTGGGGAGTAAGAACCTTCTGCGTCGTAACCCTTTTCTTTGGTTAAGCGCTGAATATTCTTTCCCTGTAGATCCGAAGTGAAAATGTCGTAGTTATCGTCAAAGCTCCAGGAATAGCGAGCCTTCACGGCCTTCTTACGACTTTCGTACTCATCCTGAGTTTTCTTTTTAGTCTCGGGATCCAAATGCGTTGAAGAGTACAATACTTTCTTCATAGACGGGTGAATCCAACCACACGTCGTCTTACCGTGTCCCGGAGAAACACGGGTGGTGTTTCCGGTAAGAAGATCCATCACGTACATTTGATAAAACGGATTTCCGGGTTCTCTTTCACTTTGGAAAATCATCTTTTTTCCGTCAGGACTGAAATAGCCTTCTCCAGACTTAGGACCTACAAAGGTCATCTGACGAGCGTCCCCCAATAACGAGTTGGGTTCATTCAAAAAAGACCCTTGAGAAGAGGCAGTCTCAGAGGGGGATTTTACGGGTTTAGCTTCCTTAAATTGGCAGGAAATTACAGAGAAAATGCAGGCACTTGTAAGAAGAACTTTCACTTTTTTCATAGTGTGTGTAGGCTAAAAGGAGGTCCTGCTGAAGTCAACTCAACGACACTGAAAAGAGAACTTATGATGCGCACGTTTCACTGGATTATCATTTCCCTTTCATTGACAGCCTGTGCAAGTACGTCTCCTTATGCCCTCTCTCAGCTTCACTACTCCCCCCAAGATCTAAAAACCGCAGATCGATCCATCGCCTCGGTTGATCATAAAAAAGAGAATAAATCATATCTCTCATTAGATCTGCCTTACGCGGCCTTTGAAAAGATCCGTCATGATGTGGAAAAATCACAACACACTTCTTTGCAAAATCGCGGGGAGGCTCATATCACAGTGATCACCCCACCAGAGTACAAAAAAATGCAGAAGAAAATCTCTATGAAAGAGATCTCGGCTTTGGCGGAAAGTATGGATTTAAAGAAAGCCCCCTACAAACTTCTCTGCGTAGGAAAAGGCACGGCGAAGGATCATGGAAAAGAGGAGTCCACTTATTACGTGGTCGTTGAATCAGATCGACTTTTCCAGATTCGTAAAGCGGTGCATATGCTTTACACCTCAAAAGGTGGAAATGCGGAGGATTTTAGTCCCGAGACGTATCATCCCCATGTAACTTTAGGCTTTACCAAAAGAGATCTTCATTTGGAAGACGGCGTAATCAAGGACGCAAGCTCTTGCATCTATTCATTGCGTCCTGAGGAAATCGGGAAAACTCAGTAAGTGGACGACAGGGCGCGATCCAGCCCATCATGACCGACAGAGCCAGGTCCCAACCATAAAGTGGTCTCTTCAATCAAAGACTGATCCATAAAGCGGCAGACATTGAAAGTTTGTCCGTTGGTGTCTTTACCTTGAATCAATTCAGCACCGAAGGTTCCACAAACTCCTCCGCGAGCGGAAGAAGAGTTTCTGCGTTTATAAGCTTCAACAGCTTCAGTCGTTCCAGAGTTTGTTTTGAAAAGAAAGAAAGCCTCAGCTCCAACCCCAGCGTCACCAAAGAAACACATTGCCAGCTCTTCGCTCCCCGCTTTCAAAACCCAGAACTGACCTAGGTCAATGCGGCAAGTTCTCATCCAAGGGTTGCTAGCGGCAAATCCTGAAGACGCCCCTACGAAAATCATCGCGATAGAAAGAAATAAAACTCTCATCATCCCCCCAAACTCCTGGTAAAATGAGCCCAAGGAATATAACAGCAGCAGACCTGGGGCAAGTGTTCAATGGCCAAATTATTGAAAAAAGGAAGTTTTAACAGGGAGGAGCAAGCGTCTTGTCGCCTTCACAACCTGTGTTCCGGATGCCAGTACCTGGATCTTCCTTACGGGACCCAGTGTGACCTGAAAAAAGATCAATTACTCCAGCTATTTACAGAATTTGGTTTATCTTCTCCAGGGTCCATCCAGGTCCTATCCGCAGGCTCTGCATCCCTTCGCGACCGTTTGGATTTCAGCCTTGAAGGGGGGCGCCTGGGGCTTTACCGCAAAGACCGACGGGAGGTTTTGGATATTTCGGAGTGCTCCCAACTGTCCCCCGCCCTGCAGTCCTGGCTTTCGCAGTTTCGAAAGATAAAATGGCCCTTTCAAAAAGGCTCCATCCGTTTACGTGTCGGTCCTCAAGGACAAAAAGGGGTCTGGCTGGATTTTGCCAATATCGACATAAAGACTTTGCTTGATGAAAAAACAATTCTGCACGAACTTCAAAAAGAGGCCTTTGTTGAAATCGGCCAACGTCGCAAGGTCCCCGTATGGACCGGAAGTGAATTTAAACTTCGAGATCCTGAAATGCATGTTTGGTTTCAGACTTGGATGAACGAACGCCCCGTGGACCTTTTTTGCCAGGTCGCAAGCTTCACTCAACCCAGCCTTCGCGCCAATAAGATTATTTGCGATGTCATCAATGGCTGGGTTCAGTCCTTCCCACGATCTCGTTTGATTGAGTTCGGTTCCGGCATTGGCAATCTCACGTTGCCCGCCCTAGCTGTTGCGGAGTCTCTGACGGCTTGTGAAATTGATGCTTTGTCTTTAGAGGGCCTACAAAAGACGCTCGAAAATCTGCCTGCGGATTTACAAACTTTGCGTAAAAAAATTGAAATCCATCGCGGTGATTTTCAAAAGAAGCTGATGCAAGATTTTTCTCAATTCGATGGGGTTTTAGCAAATCCCCCTCGTTCGGGCCTGATGAATTTTCTAAATCCTCTCGAAGAGCTTTCTCCTGAAAAAAGACCGCCCTTTTTTATTTACATGTCTTGTTTTCCTGAGTCCCTGGTGAAAGACGTCGTTCGCCTTAAAAATTGTGGTTACGATTTAGAAGAGGTCTATATCGTGGATCAATTCCCGCAGACCTCTCATTATGAAGTTTTAGCATTACTTCAGAGAAAATAAACGCAGTCCGGAAATAATTCCCGCAAGATCTTTCCCTAAACAAAGAGAAAGAATAGGAAGAGTCACGACTCCCGTAAGAAGAATCAACGTACTCCTTAATGCCACTCGAGCCAGATAACCCGATTGAAGTCGCTCATGAGGTTGACCTAAGCGCAGATCACAGGACCATTCGCCAATGGTAGACCCCATGAAGCTGCGAATCGCCACCATATAGATCCAAGCACAAACAAAGAAGACCTCAAAAAAGAAAGTGGCTTCATGTTGACTGTGCAGAAGCCCTTTAAAGATTCCGCCGACGGACGTCTTCACGATAAGTGAAAACATTAAAATAAAAACACAGCTTGCTGAAACCAAAATAAGAGCATCAATAAAAGAGGCGAGCCAAGACCAAAGCGCCAATCGATGCCCCTTACGACGCGCGGAAGGACCGCCGTGAAATCCCGTATTTTGATCAAACTGAATATTCTGACGGTCTTTAAATAGACTATTAACCCTTGAAGGCGCAGGGGCACCTGGCGAACGTCTGCGTGGAGTCGGTCCCCTTAATGGCACAGGGGCTTCTCTGTTAAGAGGAGCCCGCTGCGGAATCATTTTATCTTGATGTTTATCAATATTCATTTTTCTCTTTCAAAGAACTTAGCGAACGCCGCCCGCTCTTCCTGGAGAATCTGTTTTCGCCCCACCCTCATTGGTTGTCGGAGTCGGAGGAGGTACCACCACTGGCGGAGGAGTTACTGTCGGCGCCGGCGTCACTGTTGGACTAACTGTTGCTGTCGGCTCAGGCACTGGAGCTGGTGGAATATAAACAGGACCATTATTTTTCGCTTTACTGTCTTTATTGGTGATCCACCAGAACAATCCTAAAGCCAATGCGCCGATACCCACTGGAATGATCCAGTTCTTATTGCGACACCAGAATCCACAACTGTCTTCGCCTTTAACTGGAGGAGCATCTTTACCACCAGGCAAATCACCACTTCCACCGGCATCAACAACAACGCAACCAGGTCCTTTGTTGTCTCCTTCGCCGATTTCACCCTCTTTCGTGCCCTCAGAGCAAACACATTTTCCATCAGGTCCCGCAACAGAACCTGGCATCTTGTCGTTACAGTTCGGTTCACCAGGGTTAGGAAGTGGGCCCGGAGGTCCTGGAGGTTCTGGGTTGGCCGCGAAAGACTGAAGTGAGAACGCGCGGGTCTTAATCTCTTCACACGCAGAAACCTGATCTTCACGCTTCTTCTGAATATCCTTCAACGGAGCCTGACCACACTCTGCGATGGCAGAATTGATATAAGTTTGCAAGTCACCAAGGTAAGAAGAAATCTGTGCGTATTGTTCTTCCGAGATCTTTCCTTCATCATTCAACTGCAAGTTGATGTCTTGGTTTTTAACTTTCTTCAGATAAGATTCGATAATGCGTTTTTTATTCTCTCCCTCTTTTTTGGGATCTGCATTTTGCAGGGGAGATTTCGAGTTACAAACGCGAGTGGCGTATTTTACTTCAGAACGAGAAACGCAGTACGCTCCACCGCCTTGGTCAAACCCGTAAACCATCGGGTTACAGGCAACGCCGTTATTCGAGCAACTGGCCTGACTATCACGCATTTTAGCTTTCAGGTCCAAAGCTCCCTGGCTGCTTCCACCGCAAGATCCAGACTCGCCATAAATAGACAAGTATCCAGCGACGATACAAGGTTTTCCAGTCAAGCCCGTTCCCGCAGCTTGAGCTTCTTCACCGAAGAAGTATTGCAAAACCCATTCGTACTTTTTATTGATTTCGTTATAAGCTTGTGCTCCGTAGATCACTTTATAAACACGCTGCGCAGATTCCATCGCCAAACGCAAACGGATAAGATATTCAGCCTTCTGATAAGAAGTCAGACTTTTATATTCTTTAAAAGTCAGAACAGAATTTTTACCCAAAACAGATTGTTTTCCCGTCTTGAGGGCTTTCCCTACGATAGGGTCTTGCTTCGCCATTTTGCCTGCAAGATCATTAAAGCTGTTGTAATTAAGAAGTTCTTTTTTCGAGAAAGAAACACCATTTACCTTCAAGGGATTTTCATCATCGCCAGTAAAGGTCAAGCTAGTGCTTTGACCATCCTTCGACAAAGTCAAACGAACTTGCTCTTTACCATCAGCGTCCTTGAAACTTGTCGCCTCTACAGAAGGCATCATCTCGTGGTGATTCAACGCCACCCACTGATCCATCTGCTTTTGCAAGGTCGCAGGGTAAACATGACGAACCATTCTCCAAAATTCGCCTACTGTCATTTTTTTAGTAGTCAGAGCTGTTTCTTTTAAATACTGATTGATCAGCTTCTTCTGATTCGCGGCCGCAGCGCCTTCTGCCACAGGAGAAATACACATCGTCACAACCGAAATCCCGGCAGCAAATTGTTTTAACAGAGAAACAGGCTTAAAATTCCATCTCATAACGACCTCATGCTTTTGAGTCTTTTCGGTACACTTTCTAAATAACTTAACAAGAACCTAGACTTACCCTGAGCTTTCTTCATTTGTCTCAATCTGAGACCGAAACCAGTCTAGAAGATAAGTGCGATCTCGCCCCTCCAGGCCTTTAAACTTCAAACGCAAAAGATTGTCGCCATACTCGACCACTCTTGCTTTGACCTTAATATTACGAATTTCAGGGAAGATCACATCCACATAACGAAGATCCCGGGAGCCACCGGCCATAGGGCGTTTAAGACGAACGCGTGCCCCACTGGCCGAGATCGACTCTGTCACCCCAGCAAAGATATCTTGAGCCACGACTTCCACGGGGGTGCGAAACTCATAGCGATGCGCCGTTGGAAAAAACCAGCGTGCGCGACGATCCAGGTAGGGAAAACGAAAATAAAACACCACAAATAAAATCGAAACGGTGATGAGGCTAGAAACTCCCAACTGCCACTGGGCAAAGTTTCCTTCATAATTAAGATCATGGCTCAAAAAGCGATAGCTATTAATTCCCAAAACCACCAAAAGGGCTCCTATAGCCAAGGACCAGGTGGTTTTATGGGGGCGAAAAAGCAAAAGACCCGTTACGAAAAGAAGACTTAACCAGAACCAATCCAGTGAAGAAACTGTTGGCAGAAAAGAATAGAAAACTGAAGGTTTATACCACTCCGGATTCCCACTGCCAGCAAAGCTGATTGCTAAATTACCAAGGGGGGCTAAAAGGAAAAGATATGCTAAAACAAAAATCCCCGCGGGCTTTTTAAGCTCTGCCTGTGTCATCCAACCTCCGCTTTTATACTAAACGAAGGCGGCTTCACAGAGCATGTTTTCTTTGGTTAACCAGACCTTAGTTGGTGCGTTTTCCGGGAATTGAAATGACTGTCTTAGGTTCTTCAGGGGTCTTTTCATCATCCCCCTTCTCTTCGACCGTCATTTTGCAGATCTCCACCAAGGTGTTTTCTTTCACCAAAGAATAGATCTCTTCGATTTCTTGATCGGTTACGGCCACGCAGCCTTGGGTCCAATTTCCAGGATGCGCCATCTCAACCCAATAACGTTTGCGTTTGTCGGTCGGGAAACCGTGAATCATAATGTCACCACCCGCAGACTTCCCTTGGGACTTGGCGAATTCAAGATCTTTCTTATTGGGATAGGAAATATGCAGGCTCTTAAGATACTGACTTTGGGGATTTTTATAGTCTACAAAATACACGCCTTCAGGTGTTTTGTTATCGCCCTCAAATTGTTTGTGTCCTACGGGATTGCCACCAAAAGCCACGGGGTAATATCGCAAGACCACTTCGCCAGAAATCAAATACAGTTCTTTGCGATCCTTGGAAACAACAATCCGCTCGATCTTCACACCCTCTGCCTTAAGTCTTTGAACCGTCTGATTCGAGCGGTCCAGAAGTTTATCGACCTGAGTGATGTCATCACAAAAACGATAGTTCTTATCTGCGGCCTTAGAAGCCGCTTGAGCGTGGAGAGTTAGAGAACTTAAAGCCAGAAGCACCAGAAGAGTCTTTTTCATGACTTGAAGTTATAGCACAGACTTCACAATGAAACATCGGCTTGTAACTATATTTTTTTGTAAAACATTTTTAAGCGTGATCTGAAAATTAAAAGGTCCCTGCGTTTTTACAGAGACCTAAACTTGTCACTTTGTAAGAAAGTTCGTCAGCGAGATTAGCGACTCATGGACGAACAAGACTGAATACAACTCTCTCGAGCGAGGGTCACGCGAGGAGCCATACAATCCGGAGTCCCTTTGTGACGAACGACAGAAAGGGTTCCCAGATTGGGAGTATAAGTCTTGCCATTGAATTTTGCCAAACAGGTGTAATAGGCATACTTCTCAAGGCCCGTTTTCATCTTGGCACTTGTGGGAAGATAGTTGCGGGCTTCGTAATAGTTAATTCCAATCCCCCCTTTGCTGGGCGCACTCTGCGCCACTACAAAGTCGAAACGATCGGAAGTAAGTTTTAAGCAGTCCGCCTCTGTCTTAACGGTGGAAATTCCAAAAGGATCAGCCCCCACTTTGTCTATCAAAAGCACGTGCCCATAGACTGCCACAATATCCCCGGCCTTCATAGTTGTAGTGGGAGACACTGAAATCTTATTTAAACAGGTCAAACCGTTATCTTGAGGCTCTACGTAGGAACTCGAACCCCACGCCCAAGAATCCGACGCCTTGAGGGGACGCCCTGACTTCAAACGAAGCCCCGCCGTCGCCATCGACGTAAAGACATATCCCGAACAATCAATTCCTAAAACACTGGTTCCATCTCCATTGTTCTTAAACAAATCAATCGGAGAATCTGCGGCCGTGGTGGCGTAAGGCTTTCCTCCATAGTCATAAATCAATGGATTTTGGCGCACATTAAAACAACCTTGTCCGTAGCCGCTCATGTCACGAACATAGTAGTGAGTACTTTGAACTTGAGGAAGACTTGCAATCATACGCTTGCTGCCCACACCATCGGAATGTTTACCCACGATACTGATTCCTTGCACTTCAGGAGTTTGATCGTTCATGGAGGGCAGTTGCAAACTTTGACAACTCTGATAAGCCGTCGCAAAAGCCCAGCGACCACCAAAAACAGATAAGTTCGAGCCACTGCTTAACGCTTGGTTTTTATGGTACTCATAATCGCGATTCGGTTCCGGATTTGAAACAGGAGGTTGGGGTTCCGGCTCCGCAGAGGTCCCTGGCACCGTTCCACCTCCACTGACGGCCCCGGCGCTAGAGCCCTCATCCGTCTCTGTGGAAGGAGCCGGGCAGTTTAAATCAAAAGTTTGAACCGTCTTCTGAAGACGACCAAAACTTCCCCGAACTTTGTCTTGCATATAGGCACGAAAAACAGTCGAACGATCCCCGACATCAATGGCGGAAAGCAGTATTAAAAGCTGCTCAGGACTCTCGACACGCTCCCCTTGAGGAGCTTCTTCCAAAAGAGCCTCCACAAGCTTGTCTAAATCTTTGGAAAGATGCTCTAGATCTTTCTCGCTGAGTTGAGGATTTTCTTTGGACAGCTTTTCTAACTGCTCATGAAGCGCTTGCTTCATGGTGTCGGCAGCGGGGATTGATTTTTGCTCCAGAAGATAGGTTTTCAATCCATCCCATAGCTTGGTCTCAAGCTGGTTGTCTTTACAGGCAATATCCTGAACAGTTTGGGAGGCGATATCATTTACGGCTTCATACCCCTTCGGGGCGCAGGCCGTCATCATCAAGGTCGTCGTTACCCCTAGGGCAAAATAAATACTGTGCGTTCTCATGCTGACTTTATCGGCAGCTCTGAGTCGCCAGATGACCCTCCTCACAAATTTTAGACTCGACTAGACTAAAAAATAGTCACTATAATAGGACTTTAAAAGGACCTTCACACTATGGCAGAAAAGTTTATCAGAATTCAGGCACTTTATGGGCTTCTTGAGCTTGAACCCTTCATTCTTCTTGGATGCTTAATTGCAATCACCTGGGTTTTTTATAAGTTCTTTTTACGTGAGGCCAGCGAAGAAAGACATCGCAGCATTCGCAATCACTTTCGCACTTTGCTTCGTCACTATGTGGTTCTAAGTTTTCTTTTTTTACTTTTCATATTTTTGCAAACCTCAGAGCCTCAACTTGGCAATATGGCGAAAATCACTCCTTACGTCGCCGTGGTTTTATTTATCTGGGGAAACGTGGTTTTTGTTAAAACCTCAAGACTTATTGTTTTGCAGTATCTTTTCTTGGGGTCCATGAAACACGGAGTCCCTCTCCTGCTAGTCAATATTTTTTCTTTGATCCTTTCGATCGTGCTGACCTTCTGGGGTATTGCCCATGTCTTCGGACTTGAGGTGGGACCTTTACTTGCGACATCAGCGGCCGCTTCGGTGATCCTGGGTTTAGCGCTTCAAGATACCTTGGGAAATCTTTTTGCGGGAATCTCTTTGCAGGTCGACCGCAACTTTGAAATCGGCGACTGGTTAGAGATTGTCAGCGGCATTCAAAAAACAGTCGGCCAAGTTCGCGAGATCACCTGGCGTTCAACAACTTTGGTGGGGTTTTCGGATGAGCTTATCACCTTGCCTAATCGTTTTATGGCGAACGCCACGATCTCTAACTACTCCCCGCCTGACACCCCCATTTTGCGTCGTCAGATCTTTCGCATTGCTTATGGTGAAAATGTCGATTTGGCCAAACAAATTTTAGAGCGCACGGCCGCCGGCATTGGCGAAGTCCGTGGAATTCCCGCGCCTTGGGCTTATGTCAGCGATACGAATGAACACTGGATTGAACTTAAAATTATTTACTTTATCGACAATTATGGGTCCCAGTTCAGCGTGGGCGATAAGGTGTACGTCCGCGGGGTTGAGTCTTTGCGCTCAGCAGGTGTGAAATTAGCTCGACAAGTGATCGAACTTTCAGATAAAACGCCCGTGTCATGACAACAGCAGTAGATTTTAATCATCCCTTAGCGGTGAAGATCAGAAAACAAATCGTTCAAGCTCTTAACGACTTCAATATGATTGAAGACGGCGACAAAATCATGGTTTGCGTCTCTGGAGGAAAAGACTCCAGCGTGCTTTTGGCTTTGCTGACTGAAATTCAAAGACGCTCGGAAAGACGCTTCCAACTTGAAGCCGCCATTTTAGATCAAAAGCAGCCGGGATTTGAACCCAGTCAATTCAAACTCTGGGTTGAAAGTCTGGGAGTAAAACTGCACATTGTTGAACGCGATACTTACTCTATTGTTAAAGAAAAAGTTCAAGGATCCACTTATTGTTCTTTGTGCTCTCGTTTGCGTCGGGCGATTCTGTATGATTATGCCCATGACAACGGATTCACCAAGCTCGCACTCGGCCATCACCGAGACGATGTGGTACACACGGCCCTGCTTAATCTGTTTTACGTAGGAACAACTGCAAGCATGCCGCCGAAGTTGAAATCAGATGACGAACGAAATATTTTAGTTCGCCCCTTATGTTATGTTTCAGAAAGAGATATTGAAGAACTTGCCACCGCGTGGGCGTTCCCGGTGATTCCTTGCAATCTCTGCGGGTCCCAGGATGGATTGAAACGTCAGCGCGTGAAACGACTTGTGCGCGATCTTGAAAAAGAAATTCCAAATATTTATGCGTCCATTCAGACAGCGATGTCGAATGTAAAACCCAGTCAGCTGATGGATCAGGAGCTATGGGATTTTAAAAATCTCAAAACCTAATTTAGGTTCGAGAGCGATTTGCACTCGATAAACAATCTTTGTCGGACTGCGCATAAAGTTTCAACGGGGTGTGTCTTTCACCCCCTCTGTCCACACACTCCATCTCCAATAAATCAAGTTTGAAAATCATACTGTCTTATTTTGAGACAGTTCAACTTGGACCACTTGTTGCTTTGTTTATCAGGCATTGGAGGAATCTATGAAAAATCAAAGCAAGAAGGCTCTTTGCCTGTCGTTAGTTATGGCTCTATCTATGAATATCTCTATCGCCCAAGCTCAGGTCTCTGCCCTTGCGGCGACGACCTCATCAACAGAAGCAACGTCTGTAGATGAAACTCTTAAAAAATCCTACGCGCTGCGGGACCAATTGGAACACGACATTCTAGAAATAAATCAAGAACTCTTGGATAGAGACGCCAAAGGACGTGGCCAAACCCTCAAGGCCGGCCCGGAAACAGCTCTTCTCTTTGCTGTCTTCACGGGAAGTGTGCTCGCAGTGATGAGTCACGTCGATGAGATGAACTCAACCATCGAAGTTGGAGCACGCTCAAAAGCGGAACTAGAGAACACCCTGGTTTTTTTTAAAAATAACAGACAAATGCTGTATCAATCTTTTGAAATTAAAAAACTTATAGCTTCTAACAATGTTGTCGCCGACCAAGTGGCCGTGCGCATGGACTCTATGATCACCTCTTTGGAGGCGAATTTACAATTATTGAAATCAAAACAAGTTAATGACCCCGTCGCCAATCGTCGTCTTTTACTTTATAGCGAAGTGATCGAAGGAAATGTTTCACATCTCAAAGAGCTGCGCGCAGCCGTCACCAAGCCTCAAGTTTCTGAGTTGGAGTTAAGAGCTCTCTCCCAGAAGTCCCTGGAAATGGTAAAAACTCAAAAAGTCATGCGCACAAAGCTGACCAAAGACTCCATCTATCAGATGCGAAGTTTAGGTAAATTCGTTCAGTTCGGAGAAAAAGCGAAAATCTACAAGAAGACTCTTCTTGGCGCGTCCTTCGCGGCTCTAGCTTCCACCGTCGCCTATTTCGGATATAAATTGAACTTCGGCGAAAAATCAGTTCACGATATGAGCCTTGATGAGCTGAAAGCCGCTTTGGACGAAAAAACAAAG
>JANJTG010000126.1 GCA_024711265.1 Bdellovibrio sp.
TTTATCAAACCTTCTTCCTCTAGATTTTGAATAATTCTTATCATTGTTTGAGGAGTCACGAAGCAGGCTCGAGCTAAATCTGCATTGCTAATGCCAGCGTTTACTTCAAGGGCGGAGAGGGCGGCATACTGGGGGAGGGTCGTATTATATTTAGACAAGGCCTTGTCCATTTGGGCGCGTAGCGCTTGTTGAGATTGTTTTAAGAGGTATCCCAATCTTTTATTTTCACTCATGAAAAGGTCTCCTTGTGGGAAACTATAACCAAATCCGGTCGATCTGTAAATGTTCATCTTGACTATTATCAGCATGCTGATAATGTATAAGCATGCTGATAATGAGGTTTGAAAGATATGACAAGATATTGGATTGCCGTGGCGTCACATGAACATGTCGAAGCAGGCGTTGACATGGGGATAGCTCAGTTTTGCCATGGAAAGCTGGGGCCAGCAAAAAGAGTTAAAAGAGGTGATTGGATTATATACTACTCACCCAAAAAGAAATTTAATCAATCAGAGCCTTGCCAGATGTTTACCGCAATTGGAATGGTTAGTAATGATCACCCCTATCAGGTTGAAATGTTTCCCGGTTTTAAACCTTTCCGAAGGGATGTGAGATATTTAAAGTGCAAACCCGCTCCTGTAAGACCTCTTCTTGCAGGTTTGAATTTTATTAAAGACAGGAAGCATTGGGGCTCTGTCTTTCGTTATGGTTTTTTTGCGATTGATAAAGATGCTTTTGAGTTTATAGCAACTGAAATGCTGGATTATAACCCCTTAGAGAGGAGTGAGGTGTGATTGATTTAACTTATTTGATAGTTCGATATATCCTTGGTGGAATTTTGACTGTCTTCGCGGTGAATGCTTTATTTATAAAAGCATTCACGCCTAAGATCCCTCCACGAGGGGCTTTGTTAATGGGGGCGATGCGTGACTCAGGATATTTACTTAAGTTTATACAATGGACCGAGTTGGTGGTGGGCGTCTTATTGATTTCAGGTTATTTTATTCCTGCAGCTCTGCTTATCTTGATGCCGATCTCAATTAATATATTCTTATTTCATTTATTTTTAGCGCCCCCAATTTTGGGGCCAGGCCCTTTGATTTTGGGAATGAATGTATTTCTATTGATCTCCCACTGGGATTTGTTGAAGTTATTTTTAAAACCGTAGTTTTCTAAACAAAGGAGGAGCTTTAAACAGCCCCTCCTGGCTTCACTAGTAATGGAAACTCATTTTATCCGCGATAGATTTAGGCAAAGCTGGTACTTGCGAGCGGGGGATAAAGAAAGTCGTGAGGTTGAAGAAGTCACCGAAAATTTTGTGTTTCGCGGTGGCTTCGGCCAAGTACTTATGCCCGCTAGAGCCTCCGGTTCCGATTTTTTGCCCCAACATACGCATCGCCATCAAGGCATGGCGGTAACGCCATGTCGTCATGGTTTCATCGATATCCAAAAGAGCCTGGATGATGCGGAACGGGGTCTGAAGGATTGGCTGATCTCGATAGAGCTGAATTAAAAGAGCCGCATGCATGGCTTTATAGCTCAGACGGAATTGACCTTCTTGACGAAGCTGTTCATAGGCTTTTTCATCAAAAAGCGCATCGAAGCTTTTTAGAGTTTGCTCAAGGCCTAGAATATTTTTCTTTTTATCTTCTTCAGAAAGTCGTGGGTTTTGTTTTACCGTGTTGAGATCATCTTGGAACATACGATTCACGGCCTCTTTGTATGAATCCCAAAAATTAAAGTTCTCACCTTGAAGGAAAGGAGTTCTTTCGAGCCACTTTTCAAGAGAGTCATATAAAGAAGGCTGATCTAGAACTTCAAGCATCCGTTTTTGCTGGTCTTCACTAAGAGATTTGTAAAAAGGAGCTTGGTTGTAAGCCAGGCGATCGCCGATTCGCAGTCCCAATTTCGTTTCGATCAAACGCCACTGAAAACTTTGAAAACCCGACGCCGGATAGAGCATGTCGCGAAAATCCAGGAAGTCGAGGGGAGTCATTGTTTCCAAAACATCAATTTGTCCGATGATCAACTTCAAGATGCTGACGATGCGTTCAAGGCGAGCGCTAGCAAAACCCATCTCGGTTTCCGCAATTTGAGGTTTTTGAAATGCGCAAAGAACCGAGTCCAGTTCGAAGACAATTTGTTTAAACCAAAGTTCATAAGTTTGATGAACGATGATAAAAAGCATTTCATCGTGAGCGGGTTTTCCATACTCTTCGCTTTTGCGGTGTTGGGAAGATAAGAGTGGATCCAGGCCTAGATAGTGGTGGTAATGAACCGGAGGGTATTTCATTTTGCGAGCTCCTTTAATGCTTGTACAAATCCATCGATGTCTTCTTTGCGTGTGTCCCAGGAGGTCATCCAGCGACACTCAAAAGTCTTTTCATCCCAGACGTAGAAAAAATATTGATCACGAAGAGGCTTGACCCACGCGGAAGGAATGGTGGCAAACACGGCATTACTTTGCGGGACAGAACGAACATGAATTTGAGGAAGAGCTCGTACCGACTCATAGAGGTATTGTGCCATCTCACAAGAGTTCCCTGCAATCTGCTTCCACAGATCGTTTTCAAAATATGCCTGGAATTGGCAGGCGATGAAGCGTGTTTTTGAAGGGAGTTGGCAGCTTTGCTTTCGGATGTATTTGAAGTCGTGGGCTAGAGTTTGATTTAGGAAAACGACCGCTTCCCCCATCATGAGCCCATTCTTCGTGCCGCCAAAAGAAACGACGTCGACGCCAAGATCGGTGGTGA
>JANJTG010000165.1 GCA_024711265.1 Bdellovibrio sp.
TATTCAAGAAACATCGCTTTGTGATGTTTCTTGATATCCTTTAACACCAAACGGTCACCCCACTCTATCGCTGGCACCTGATAACGACGTGTTATGTACAACTTAAACATCGCGTGAGTTTCTTCAAGACACTGGAAGATATGTTCTTTCTCTGCCTTCGCTCCAAAAAACACAGTATTAACTCGTTGCAAACGGCGGAAACTTTGATGGAACTGGGCCAGAGGAGTCAATGCGGAATCATGCTCTTTCAGACGCTCTAACATATTCCGTCTTTGCACCACACGATAGATCTTGCCGATAAAAATTAAAATCACCAGTCCAATTAAACCCGCAAGCAGCGCCCAATAAAGCATGGGCACTGACATAGAGGCGGGCCCCACCGGTCCGTAAGGTTCTTGTTTCGTTTCGGGTTGTCCTGGTTCTGGCTTAGGAAGAACACTTTCCACGACGTACTGAATCGGTCCAAGGCTCAAGACTTGAGTGCCATCCGTAAGTTGCAGATCTTGATACTGAAATTGTCCGGCTTTATAGGCCGTGGCTTTGATATCCGCCTGTGTCGGGGATCTAAACTCAAAACCCAAAAGATGAATTTGATATTTCTCTTCCGGCTTTATAACAAAATGCAATTTTTCTTGAGCAAGATCCCTCGGAAAGTCCCCGTCACAAACCAAAAGAAACTCGCGCCCGACGGTGAGCTCGTTGTCTTTAAGTCCCTGAACTGCGGGAATTTCTGCCTTACACTGAATCGTTGCCATTATTATCTCTTCTTAAAAAAAGCCACCAAAGGATTGACGTAATCCTCGCTGGATCTGACATCCACACGTTCTACTTGTGACAAGCGCAACAAACGATCCCGCTGATCTTTGCGTTTCAAAACCGCCTCTTCATATTGTGACCGGAAGCTGGCCGAGGACGTATCCACGGTAAGAACCTCTCCAGTCTCGGCGTCCTGCACTTCAATCACACCCATTTGCGGCAAAGCGTATTCCGCCGCATCGTTCACCACACAAGCCACCACATCATGTTTTCGCCCCAGCAGACGAAGACTTTGATCAAATCCCTCATCCATAAAATCACTGAAGACAAAAACCGTGGCGCGCTTTTTTAAAATCCCCTGCAAATATGTAAATCCCGAGGAAAGTTTGGTGCGATGACTTTTCGGTTGGTAGTAAAACAAATCCCGCAACAGGCGATGCACGTGGCCTCGTCCTTTTTTGGGCGGCACAAAGTGCTCTACCTGATCACTGAAAAGCAGCAATCCCACCTGATCGTTATTTTTCACGGCGGAAAACGCCAAAAGCGCCGCCATGTGAGTCATCACCTCGCCCTTAAAATAAGGACCCGTTCCAAAATCACTGGAACCACTGACGTCCACCGCAAGGATCAAGGTCAACTCACGCTCTTCTTCAAAAGTTTTAATATAGGGTTTCCCCGTGCGGGCAGTGAGGGGCCAAGAAATACTTCTAACATCATCGCCCGGCACATACTCTCGGAAGTCCGCAAAAGTCATCCCTTGGCCTTTAAAGGCCGTGTGGTATTCACCCGCAAAAAGATTGTTCACAAGTTTTCTTGTGTTGATCTCTAAGAGTTTAACTTTCTTAAGGACCTCTGGAGGCAAACTCACTAGGGCACCTCGATTTGACTCAAGATCTCTTTGATAATGTCATCGGTCTTGATATTTTCAGCTTCCGCCTCGTAGGTCAGAATCAAACGATGTCTCATCACATGATAGGCAATCGCCTTCACATCTTCCGCCGTCACATAACCGCGACCACGAATGAATGCGTGGGCCTTCGCCGCCCGATATAAACTGATGGTCGCACGGGGTGAACCACCGACATTGATCAGATTTGCAATACGGCTTAGGCCATACTCACCGGGCTTGCGCGACGCCATGATGATTTCCACAATGTAGTTTTTAATTTTGTTATCAACGTAAACTTGATCGGCCCGTTGGGACGCGCGTAAAAGATCTTCTTTAGAGATCACCGCGTTGACTTCGGGTTTCTCATTCGTGCCCATGCGGTTTAAGATTTCAAGCTCTTCGCCTTTACCTGGATAGACAACGTTTATCTTAAACATAAAGCGGTCCATCTGGGCTTCCGGAAGAGGATACGTTCCTTCTTGCTCCAGAGGGTTTTGCGTTGCCAGTACCAGAAAGGGATTTGCTAATTTGTAAGACACATCCCCGATGGTCACTTGTTTTTCCGCCATGGCTTCAAGCAAAGCGGATTGAACCTTGGCAGGAGCACGATTGATCTCATCGGCCAACACGATATTGGTGAAAATCGGTCCTTTGCGTGGAGCAAACTCTCCTGATTTTGGGTTGAAGATCATCGTCCCGATCAAGTCTGTGGGCAGAAGATCCGGCGTGAACTGAATCCGTTGAAAGTCCAAAGAGATGGATTTAGAAACGGTCGCAATCGTCAAGGTCTTCGCCAACCCCGGCACACCTTCCAAGAGAATGTGTCCACCGGTGAGAAGCCCCATCATGATGCCCTCCACCATTTCTTTTTGACCAACGACAACTTTGTTGATTTCGGCCATCATTTTTTCGATGAATTGGCTTTCTTGCTTGATCGCGGCATTGAGGGCCATTATGTCAACTTCACTCACGCTGTATCCTCCTAAAGAGATTAACTTACTTATTTCACAGTTTTCCCTTAAAGTTCGCAAGCTTAGACTTTCTAAAGCAGCGCTTCCTCTACCCTTGCCAAGGACCGAATAAAGTGGGACAAATTTTATATGATCAACAACAATACAAAAGTCTGGATATTTATTCTTACAAGCTCCCTGGCACTGCTCGTTCTGGGCTATGAATTGGGCGAACGACTAGGGTTGTTGATAGGATTTTTCTTCGCCCTCACCCTGAACTTCTTTGTCTTCTTTTACGGAGAAAGTCGCGTCCTGGCAAAACTCAACGCCAAAAGAGTCAAAGGACAAGATGCATGGGGCCTGATCGACAAAGTGCAAAGGCTTTCGGCGGAACTCCATATGCCGACACCGGCGATTTATATCACTCCTCACACTTCTGCGAACGCGTTCTGCGTAGGGCATTCTTGGAAGAGAGGCTCTTTAGGTTTCACTGCCGGCCTTCTACAAAAATTGAACGATGATGAGCTGGAATCCGTTGTCGCCCACCAACTGTGCCACATTCGCCGTTTGGATACTTTTGCCTTTGGAGTGAGCAGTGCGCTGGCCAACTCTGTTGTGGGCTTGGGGCAATTCTTGGATTCCATTTTGCCTTATAAACTTCAGTTTTTTATGCCGATCCTTTCCCCTATTGGTTG